>NZ_JBMPPI010000010.1:0-187748 GCF_049340245.1 Undibacterium sp. TC4M20W | reverse complement strand
CGTCGAAGACGACATAGCCATGCGCAGAGGGTTGAATTTGCGAGCGGACATTCTCCCAGACCAGGCGCGACGTTAGCCTTTCATCTCGCAGATAGCGATTGATCATGTCATGGCTCATTTCCGTTGGTGCATGGTCGGCATAGTTCGTGATCGTGTAGTTGATTTGGCTTACCAGCAAGTATTGGCAGTAATCCAGTCGGCTCGGACGTTTTGATGTCATGTCCCTTAGTGTACTGACTTGAAAGCTGCTTTGGGTTTACATCATTTTTAAAATAGCTCACTTTTTTTGCGTAAGTCCTATTTATCCATTTAACTAATGAACATCATAGCCCAAGTATGTAGCAAAGCTTACCCTGTCTCGTAAATAAGTTCTGATTTGAAATGACTTGCCTGAAATCCCTGGATAGCTGCTTAGCGCGGCTCTTGCTTGTCATGATCAGATTTGTGTGTAGATACAAAAAGCTTCTTGAGCAGAAAGCCACAAACAAGACTGATACTTAAACCCAGCGTAGTCAAACCCAACACTGAAAGATTGAATGGTGTTCCTGCTAAAAAAGTTAAACCGAGAAGACCACAAGCACCAAAGCCTATCATCAATATCAGACAAATCAACATGGCAATGACACGGACAATTTTCTGCAGACTCATGATCTTTATTCCGTATTTGTACGCTGCCGGAGATTTTCACGTATGGTTTGCACACTGGTTTTGAACAATGCAGCCAGATTTGCATCCTTGTTTGTGTCAATGACTGCCTGCATGATTTTACTGGCAGGAACAAGGCTGAAAATGACTGGCGGCGCGTCTGCAGTAGTCATGACAAAGATGCGTTGCTGATCATTATCGATCACTGCCCATTTCAAACCTGTCTCTTGTACCAAGGCATCGGCAAATACTATTTCCAGTGCTTGCACTTCATGTGCTGGCCGTGCTTCTATTGGCTTTTGCTGCAAGATCACTTCGATGATTTTGAGCTTGCCTTCTATGGTGTCAAACTGTGTTCTCGCTTCTGGCAGGTATTGCTGTCTGACCCAATCTCTCAATGATTCTGCTTTGAGGATATCGGCAGTAGAAAAATATTCCAGGTTTTGCGCTGCGTTGGCCGGTAGCGGTAAAGAAGATTGCGTCAGCCCCAGCTTCTTGCACTCAATATAGGCCCAGGCAGCGCCAACCAGCAATCCCATGGTGTGCGCCCAATTTGCGATGGGGCCAAGCAAGCCCGTCCAGCACAATACAAACCAGGCCAGCATCATATTCACTGTGGCCTTGCGCATGATGCCGTTAAAGGCGGGGTCATAGCGGCCACGTATCCAGACATAGGAAAATAAGCCATATATAACGCCCGACATGCCACCAAAATAGGGATTATCTGTGAGCAGGTATTGCGCGATATTTGAAATGACTGCCGCAATCAGAAAAAAGCCCAGATAAAAGCGCGGACCTTTTCTGTTTTCAATGACGATGCCCAGATCCCACACCCACAGCAAATTAAAGATCAGATGCATGGGGCCGAAATGGATGAAGGCAGGTGTCAGCAAGCGCCAGATCTGGCCTGATAAAACATCGGCGAACCCGGCATGATCCGGGTCGGTTATGAAAAGAATGCGCAGGTTCTCTATCGTCCCACCAAAGCTGGAAGTGAGTGCAACCAAAGCACTCAGTGCAATCAGCACGATGGAAACGCTGGAATAGTTTTTAAATTTTGTCATGAATGATGATTGAATTTACCTGGCTGGCATGAAGCCGAAAAAATCCAGCCAGCAGAATATTTCACACAACTAGCGCAGCTCTTCTATCAATCTCAGATTGTCGTCAAAATTCCAGATACGGCGTATTTCTATGACGTCATACTGAGCGGCGATATTTGGCGGGAAGGCAGCGTATTTAGCATTCACGCGGACGATACGGCGTACTGCCTCATCGATGTCGGCACGTCCACTGGAACGCAAGATAGTGATTTCTTCTACGCTACCATCACTGCGTATGGAAACCACCACGACAGGGTCACCACGTGCCCTGTCCTTGGAAATTTGCGAATAATTCAGATTGCCATTGCGCTCGATTTTTTGCTTCCAGCTATCAATATACAGACGCAAGGGAACATCTTTGTCCTGGCTACCAAACAGGCTGCGGCGACGTGGCTTTTCTTCTGCATCATTGCGTGGCAAAGGCGGCGTACCACGCAAGACATCGAGCCCGCGTGCCTGGTCCCTGGCCCGGCTTGCCAGGTCACCACCGGTAATATTTTTAGGCAGGCTGAAAGGATCAGACTTGTTCCCCTGATTGCTGCCATTGCCCGGCGTGGTGGCAGAGCCATTGTTTTGCTGCCCGGTATTTGCACCAGGATTGATGCCCGTGTTTGCAGACTGGTTATTGGCGGCGACCTGGGCAGCAGCTTTGGCAGCGGCAGCAGCCTGTGCTTGTGCTTGTGCTTGTGCTTGTGCTTGTGCTTGTGCTTGTGCTTGTGCTTGTGCTTGTGCTTGTGCCTGTGCCTGAGCTTGGGCACGCTGCTCGTCTGCTTTTTGTTTTGCAGCCAGCTCTTCGGCTTTTTGTTTCGCTAATTGTTCATCCTGTTTTTGTCTGGCGACTTGCTCTTCTTGTTGTTTTTGACGTACCGCTGCTTGCTGGCGCTGTTCTTCCTGCTTGCGTTTTTCCGCTTCCAGCGCGACTTGCTGTTCTTTTTCTTTCAGCTGCTGTTGTTCTTTGGCTTGCTGCTGTTCTTTCTGTGCCTGGGCCAGTTGCTGGGATTTTTGCTGTCTTTCTTCTTCTTGGCGCTTATTGTCGTCCTGGCGTTTTTGCTCTGCCAGTTTGACTTCTTCAGCCTGGGCTGCTTCGCGTTGGGCGCGGCGGTTTTGTTCTTCTGCTTCCAGTTGTTTTTGCAGGGCCAGTGCGGCTGCCGCCTTGCGGCTGGCTTCATCGGCGAGTTTGCGGTTTTCTTCGTCGAATTGTTTGCTTAATTGCTGGAGTTCTGCCTTGCCATTGGTATCGCTTTGCTGCGCCAGTTCCTCGGCCTGCTTGCGCATCTGTTCTTCACGCTTTTTGCGTTTTTGTTCTCTTGCCTGTTCTTTGGCAGCTTTTTCTTGCGGTGTTTCCTGCTCCACGCCTTCTTGCGCTATGTTGTCATATTGCTTCTTAGGGTCGGGTTCTGCATCTGCTTTTTTGGGCAGGTCATCGGGATTAGGCACAGCCATGGCGAAGCTTTCTTCACGGGCTATATCCTGGGTGATCACACGGGCCACATCTGGTGCCATGACTTTGCGCTGCTGGGCCTGGGGTGGTGCCGTGTTGGCTTTGGTTTTTTGAGGTGCGCGCGGCTTGCTGGCAACTTTGGTCTGTACCGGTGCGGGAGCAGGTGCCGCTTTTTGCGGTGCAACCAGGCGTATCCCAGAAGTGGCAGCCTTACTCTCGGTTTTTGCAGTTGCGCCACTTTCTTTCACGCTGACTGCAGCAACAGTGGATGCGGGGGCAGGATCAGACTTGGGGGTGACAGGTGTTATTGGTGTTATTGGTGTCATTGGCACTACTGGTGCCGATGATTCAGCCGCAGCGCTGGCAGCGACAGGTTTGTCATTATTTGCTGGTGTTGAATTGGCAATCTGTACCGTGATTTGTGGTGACTCAGCCCTGCGTTTGTTCCACGGCGCTTCCACGCCGGGCATACCCAGGCCGGGCAAGCCAAACTGCAAACACAAAATAAATATATGCACGGCGAGAGAAATGAGCAAACCGCCAATCAGGCGCTGCTTGATCTCTTTGGGCATGGCATTTTCAGTGTGGTCTGGATACAGATTCATGCAACAGGTTCAATTTTCTCTCATGGCTGAAGATTATCGCATGGTCAAAATGCGAAACGTACTTTACCATCTGTATGCATCAAAAAAGTGCTTCAGCATCAGAAATTCACGATTTGAATTTGATGGTCCACCAAACAGGAGCAAAACATGACCCCTCGCTTTCGCGTCCTCACTGCCTCTGCCCTGCTCTGCCTGGCTACTCCTGCTCTGGCAGAAGTTATCAATATAAGCAGTAATGGTTTCCAGATACGTCATGAAGTGCTGTTGAATATACCACCTGAAGAAGCCTACGAGCTGCTGGTCAACGTCAGCAACTGGTGGAGTCCTTCACACACCTATACCCATAACACCAAGAACCTGAGCATAGATGCCAGACCCGGTGGCTGTTTCTGCGAGAAATACCCGAATGGTGGTGGCGTACAGCATTTGAGTGTGGTACATGCTGCGCCTGGCAAAGCCTTGCGCATGTCTGGCGCACTCGGCCCCTTGCAGGCCCATGGCCTGGCTGGCAGCATGAGCTGGGATTTTATCCCGCAAAAACCTGCTGAAAAAAGCCAGACGCTGAGTAAATTGGTCCTGACCTATAGCGTAGGTGGATATATGTTGGGCGGTTTTGAAAAAATTGCACCAATGGCGGACAATATGCTGGGCGAGCAAATCACGCGTTACAAAAATTTTGCCAATACCGGCAAGGTGGATTAGCAAATCTGCACTCTGGGTGCGAGATCATATTGCCAACATGACTATGCTGATTTCGTCGTACGTCTGCTGAATTTGTGTCAAGACAGGTGCAGCGTTTTTACCTAAGCTGACGTCGATCATCATTTCCTCATGAATCAGGTTTTCTTGTGCATGGAAACCCTGATTCAGCAAACTCATCCCATATTGGCAAAAAACATGAAAAAAATCTCAGTCATTGATTCGCATACTGGTGGTGAACCTACCCGGATTATTGTTGATGGCGGCCCGGACCTGGGCACAGCTGACCTGGCTACCCGCCTGCAAGTATTTCGTGATCAATTTGATCACTACCGTTCAGCCACCGTCTGTGAACCGCGCGGCTCTGATGTCATCGTCGGCGCGCTGGCTTGTGCACCGCACGACCCGTCCTGCACGGCGGGAGTGATATTTTTCAATAACGTTGGTTACCTGGGTATGTGCGGCCACGGCATGATAGGCTTCATCGTCACCCTCGCCTATCAGGGCAAGATCAAGGCAGGCAAGCACAGGATAGAAACGCCGGTCGGCATCGTCGAGGCCGAGCTGCATGCCGACAATACGGTGACAGTGCACAATGTACCTGCCTACCGCTACCGCCATGCAGTGCAGATTGATGTGGCTGGACATGGACAGATCAGCGGCGATATTGCCTGGGGTGGCAACTGGTTCTTTTTGATCAACCAGCATGGACAAGACCTGCGCCTCTCGAATGTAGAACAACTGACAGACTTTAGCTGGCGCGTCAGACAGGCACTGGAAAACCAGGGTATTACCGGTGAGAACGGTGCACTGATCGACCATGTGGAATTATTTGGCCCACCACTCTCAACGGACAACCATAGCCAGAACTTCGTGCTCTGCCCCGGCAAAGCCTATGACAGATCACCCTGTGGCACTGGCACCAGCGCCAAACTGGCCTGTCTGGCAGCAGATGAAAAACTCAAGGAAGGCCAGGTCTGGCGACAAGAAAGCATACTGGGGAGCGTGTTTGAAGCCAGCTATCGCCATGCGGCAGATGGCAAGGTCTTGCCCAGCCTGCGCGGCAGTGCCTTTGTGAATGCAGAAGCACAGTTATTACTGGATGAACGCGACCCCTTTGTCTGGGGCATACGTCAATAAGCACGTCTGCAAACTGATCCCGGTAAAAACGCGGGATCAGTTTGCGATATCATTCAGCGCAAAGTATTAACGCAAAAACCGCCCATCTTTGGACACTACAGTCAGCTCAGCATAATCAGAACCCTGGTGGTTATTCTTACCAAAGTTGACGATAAAGCCGTCAAAGTCTGTACGCCCCATACCCTCTAATGCCGTGATCAGGCGCTCGCTGTTGACATCTTTGCCTGCGCGCTTGATAGCCTCGACAAACACCTTGGCATCCAGAAAGCCTTCTATACCCAGATAAGAATATTCCTTGACGTTCATCTTGCCCATGACCTTTTGGTATTCACGTACCAGGGCTGTCGTGGCGGAGTAAGGGAAAGGCAAAACCTGGGAAATGATGACGCCCACTCCATCCTTGCCCAAGGCTGTAATACCAGCCTGTGACGCCAGTACCGACAGCGCAAAATACTGCATGCCCTTGACCTTCTTATTGAAGGCCTGGATAAAGTCACTCGATGGCTTGCCTGCGGTGATCAGGATGATGGTTTGTACATCGGCCGCTTCCATGGCACTAACAGCCTTGTCAAGGTCAGAAGAATCGCTGTTGATACTGACTGTTGCCGACAACTTCAACTGATGTTTGGTGATAGCCTGTTCTATGCCAGCCAGACCTTCCTTGCCAAAGGCATTATTCTGTACCACCACACCTATCTTCTTGATGCCACGTACGTTCAGGTGATCGATGATCTTCTCTGTCTCTGTCGTGTAACCCGCGCGGATATTAAAGATGCGGCGGTTAAATGGCTTGCGCACCACGTCAGCACCGGTCACCGGGGCAAAGCTCAGGATATTGGCTTCTTCAAGCACTGGCAGCAAGGCAGTATTGGCCGGTGTGCCCAGCATGCCGAACAGGGCTACGGCTTTTTCTTTTTCTATGAGTTGTTTTGCGTTGGCAAGAGACTTTTTGGCGTCATATGCATCATCCAGGGTGATCAGGCGTATCTTGCGGCCATTCACGCCACCCTGTGAGTTCACATAATCAAAATAGGCTTTGGCACCGGTGGAATGCGCAACTCCCAGTTCAGCCAGGATGCCGGTCAATGCAGTTGACTGACCGATGACGATGTCATTCCCATCTGCGTAGGCACTCACACTACAGCACAACATCAAATTGACGAGCAAAAGCCTAGCCATCGCTTTGCAGCGATTTAATTTTACGAACATATTGTCTCCAGTGTTTTTCTTTACGTCTGTGCAAGGTGCCAGAAGTTTTTGGTTTCCTGCGAGGCAGAGTTTCTGCAAAGCATTGCCCAAAGAGTAAAACACATTGAGATCAAAGATTGTCGTCCGGATGACTATTTGATGATCAAAAAGTAACTTTTGTTACTTTTTAACTACGCACTACTACGTCACGGTATTCACTGGGTGTCATGCCCACTGTCGCCTTAAAGATACGCGAAAACGCGCTGTGATCCTGGTAACCACAAGCAACAGCAATGTCCGTAATACTTAATTGCGACTCAGCCAGCAAGGAAGAAGCAGCATCAAGACGTATCTTGACCATCATCTGTCTCGGGGTAAGGGAGAATATCTTGTGGAAATTGCGCTCCAGTTGCGCCACCGACAGACCAGTCAGCTTGACCAGGTCTGCCATGGCGATGGTTTGCGTATAGTTTTGATGCAGGTGTTTTACCGCAGCAGCAATCTTGGCATACACGGGATGGCGCTGGTCAGGCATGGCCAGGTCGCGTGAGATGCCTGTCATGCCTATGATATTGTGGTGGATATCACGCAAGGGGATTTTTTGCGTCAGGCACCAGCCTGGCGAACGGTTCGGGTACAGGTGCAGCTCCAGCTGGTCATGGATTTCTTTTTTGCCACTCAGCACCAGCGCATCCTGTGTGGCATAGCTGGTTGCCAGTGAAGACGGGAATACCTCCTCTGCCCTCTTGCCTATCAAGGCATCCTTGTCCCGGACACCACAGCGCCTGACCAGGGTGTGATTAACCACCAGATAACGCCCCTCATCGTCCTTCACAAAAAACACGATGTCGGGCATGGCATCGAACAGGCTTTCAGCAAAAAACACATTGGCCATCTGGCTGGCCATTTGCTGACGTTTTTGCTGTGCTGGAAAAGGGGATGCTGGCAGCGTCAATTAATCAACTCCATCAATGAAGAGACAAAAAAAGAATAACAAGGAAAAATATTGTGTTGCAATTAACTTAATTTATAAATATATTTAAATTATATTTGAAATGTGGAGCTTAAACCATAATTCAGTCTAGAATCTATTCCTGTGCCGATTTCTGCGTAAACCATCAGCAAATAAGGATAGTCCATGGCAAAATTGAAGGCAGGAATATATTGCCATATGTCAAAAAAGTGCAAAAGTTTTATAAAAACGCGCAGAATTTGATAATACTGGCTTTTTACAAGGTAAAATTCGTACTCGAATAGGTAAAATCCATACAAAATACAGAACATGGATATCTGATGCTTGCTACTCCTGAAAAAACACCCGCTTTCGCTCCCAAATTACGCGCAGCCGACGTTGCCTATGACGCGATAGAAAGCATGATAGTCACGCTGCAGTTAAAACCTGGCTCACCCGTAGTCGAGTCTGAACTGGTAGAAAGAACCGGCCTGGGCCGTACGCCGCTGCGCGAAGCCCTGATGCGCATGTCTTCCAATGGCCTGATACAGCAAATGCCCAGGCGCGGCCTGATCATCAGCGACATTGAAGCCGCCGAGCACATGACGCTGATAGAAACCCGCCGCGTCATCGAACGCCTGATCGGCGCCAGCGCCGCCCGCCGTGCCACGCCACAGCACCGCAAGGACATCATAGAATGCGCCGACAAAATGCTGGTCGCCGCCAAGCGCAATGACCTCAACGACTACATGGCAGCCGACCAGGCCCTCGACCACGTCGTCCACGAAGCCTGCCGCAACCCTTCCGCCGTCGCTGCAGTCATCCCGCTGATCATCAAATGTCGCCGCTTCTGGTACGCCTTCCAGCACGAAGGCGACATAGAAGAAGGCGCCCGCTGTCATATGCTGGTTGCCAAGGCGATTGCCAAAGGTAATGAAGAGCAGGCTGCCAAGGCGGCGGACGGTTTGATGGATTATCTGGAGTCATTTGCGCGTAAGGTGATTGGGTAGGATTGGTGTTTCGGGAGGCTAGCAACCCCTATTAACTACAAGCCAAAGAATATTCTCCAAGGTCACAGTGACGTTGGGGTTGCTTTTGAAGTTGGGGTTGCTTTTGAAGTTGGGGTTGCTTTTGAAGTTGGGGTTGCTTTTGAAGTTGGGGTTGCTTTTGAAGTTGGGGTTGCTTTTGAAGTTGGGGTTGCTTTTGAAGTTGGGGTTGCTTTTGACTTTTGCAGTTCCCATGTGTCGACGCCGTTTGTGCGGTACAGAAAATGGATTAAGAAGAGCCGCTGTTTGAGCGAAGCGAGTTTCGGATCTTCCCATTTTTTGTACTGCACAAACGGGAACCCCGCAGGGGCGACGACGCCTGGGTCGCCTTTCTTTGAATACTTTCTTTGGCGACGCAAAGAAAGTATTTCGGCTGCCGGGCCGAGACCCGGCTTGTATCCACGAAGGGCAATTTAATTTCAAGCTACACGGTATGCAACGAACGTCGCTGGAGCGCCAGCCCGGTGGATTCCAGCTAAAAACACGCTGGAATGACGTTTATACGATTGCCGCTCGTGTTTCCGCTCACCAGCCGCAAACGATACCCTTAAAGAATGGCACAAAACACGCTCAATTGTGCCCAATTCTTCAGCAGCTAAGAGTATAATCTTGCCCCTATGGCATTCCACCCTTTTATTTCCAAACCCAACACCCAGGCGATCGCTGTCTCGACCGTTGCTTATGGTCTGCTGTATTTTATATTTATTGCGTTGCTGAAGGCCTCGATGGCACCACCAACACTGGTGAATACGGATACCGGCTTATGGGGAAACCAGCTGTTCATGGCCATCTTTGGCTTTGCACAGTATGTGGTGCCAGGCTTTCTGGTGGGGTATCTGGCTGAAAAATCGCCTATGATGCATGGCTATCTGTTGGGTATTGCCACCACGGCGCTGGTCTATACCTATGCCAGTTTTGCGTATAGCGACAATCCTGCCCAGCTCCCCACCTCATATGCAGTCTTATATACCTGCTTTGTAGCTGGAGTCTGGTGTTCACTTGGTGCGGTGATTGCTGACCATCTCAGGTCCAAAGAACCAGAACAATAATCAAGTCCAGTCAGGTCTGCGTTTTTCCAGAAATGCCTGTACACCTTCTTGCGCCGTCTCATCCAGCATATTGCAAGCCATGGTCTGCCCGGCCAGTTGATAGGCTGCTTCCACTCCCATTTCAAGCTGTTTATAGAATAACTGCTTGCCCATGCTGATCGCCAGTGCGGGTTTGGTAATTATGCTGGCAGTCAACTCTGCCACACAGGCATCGAGTTCATCAGTACTGACAACGCGATTGATGAGACCACGCTGCAAGGCAGTTTGCGCATCGATAAAATCACCGGTCAGCAGCATTTCCATCGCCTGCTTGCGAGAGACATTGCGTGACAAGGCGACAGCGGGTGTGGAACAGAACAGGCCGACATTCACGCCAGATACGGCAAAGCTGGCATTGTCACTGGCAACAGCCAGATCGCACATGCCCACCAGTTGGCAACCGGCAGCAGTAGCCAGGCCCTGCACGCGGGCGATGACGGGTTGGGGTAATTTCTGGATAGTCAGCATGAGCTTGCTGCATTGCTGGAACAGGCTCTTGTAATAATCTTCAGATGGATGGGCCTGCATTTGCTTCAGGTCATGGCCAGCACAAAATGCCTTGCCAGCAGCAGCCAGTACAACTACCCGCACATTCTGGTCAACTGCGATGGTCTTGAACTCAGACTGCAGTGCTGACAGCATTTCTTCAGACAGGGGGTTAAAGCGCTTGCCACGGTTCAATGTCAGGGTGCTGACGCCTGCGACATCCTTACGCAATACAAAAGGCGCTTCTACCGGGGTACTCATTCAGCATCTTCCTGTTCTGGCTCCATGCCAGTCTGCACGCTCTTGCCCTGCCCCAACAAGACTGGCGGCACATAGGTCGCCAGCAAATGTTCGCGGCTGGCTGGGGTTTCCAGGCTCACGCGGCCCAGGGCACCGCTGCGGTAATCAAGCAACAGGGTGTGGGAAGCTTTTTCGTAGTCCCAGTCGCCACCTTTGAGCTTGTAGCCACGTTTCTTGGCCACGCCTTCAATGACAGAGACTGCATCTATACCTTCGACCGGAAAGCCGTAACGCGCAGTGATAAATTTTGGGTAATGAATCAGCAATTGCTCTGCCAGGAAGGTTGCGATTTCTTCCTCAATCAGCGCATTTACGCCGACTGCATGGCTGGCAGCCAGCATCAAACCGTCAGTAGGATGTTCTATCTTGGGCCACAGCATGCCGGGGGTATCGGTCAAGATCATGTTCTTGCCCAGGTACAGGCGCTGCTGGGTCTTGGTCACGGCCGGTTCATCACCGACATTGGCGACACGTTTCTTGAGCAAGGCATTCATCAAGGTCGATTTACCGACATTGGGTATGCCCATGATCATCATGCGCAGCGGTTTGGTCGGCACGCCACGATGCGGGGCCAGCTTCAAAGCCAGGCCAGGCACTTTTGCTACATCAGACGGTTTTTTACAACTCAGGGCAACGGCGAACACGCCTTTTTGGGCATTGTAGAAATCCAGCCAGGCCTTGGTGGCATTCGGGTCAGCCAGGTCGGCCTTGTTCAATATCTTCAGACAGGGACGCTGGCGAAAGGTACGCAACGACTCCACCATGGGGTTGCACGAGGCTTGTGGAATGCGGGCATCCTGCACTTCTATCACCAGGTCGGTGTTTTCCATGGTTTCCGCCGCCTTCTTGCGGGCGGCGTTCATGTGGCCGGGGAACCATTGTATGGACATGCTTATTCTTCTTTTTGGCAAAAACAAAGCGACATTGTACGGAAGTCTGCCCTGCTTGCGCCGGATTTTGCTGGCGATGCCAGCAAAGCCCGGCATTTATCTGAAGTAGGCTGAAGCTATTGATGTACAAAAAGACATTAATGTTTAATATTTTTGCCAGAATTGTAAATTTAGTTGATTAATTTGTATGTGGATGCTATTTTTCTAATCCATGATTTGTTGTATTTTTATTAGCGACTGAAACATTTCCCCGCAGGAAATTCAAGCAAGTTGTTCACCCGCAAACCGGGTGCGGGAAAACTCGTGCTGACAAGCAACAAGGCAGGTAACAGGACGGGCAGAGACAAGCAGCACAGCAGTAGGAATTTTATTGTTTTATAGCTTACATAACCATAGGCAGATGAGCGATGAAGGTAATTTCCTGGAATCTGAAAAATGTCAGTCTCAATAAACTGACCAAGCCCAACGCTTTCCAGCCTTTGTTCCAGTCCTATGGCATGGGCAATACCGTCCTTGATTTTGTCACCAATGTCGTCATGGGTGCAGAACAATGGGAAGGTGTTATTTCTTCTGCCCCTGTTGATCTGTTTGTAGTCATAGAACTCAAGACTGGCGGCAGCCGCAAAGGGGCCAATGTATCCGGCAATTGCTTGCCCACATTGGTTGCCATACGCGACGCCATGAATGCCGCAGTTGTCGCCATGGGCCATAACCCTCAGGATTTCACTTACGAGTACATCGTGCCGGTGGTCACAGGGCGGCATGAAACCGTGGGCTTTATCTTTAACACCAAAGAGTTGACACCAACTGCGCTCGCACTGGAGCGCAATACCGTTACCGATGCATACCTGCCTGGCAGGACGCCATTAGTCGCCACCTTCAATGTAGTGTCACAACCAGCTACCTCGCTGCGCTTCTCTGGCATACATGACCCGCCACCGAGTGGCGGTGCCGCCGTAAGGATGCGCCCTCCCATCGATTTTTGCAGGCAACTGGTGAACACTCCTTCTGCGGCAGTGAGGAACACCTTTTTCCTGGGCGACTTCAATTGCCAGCCAACTGATACCTATATGAACGGCAACGGTGTGGCGGTAAGTCCATTCAGCAATCTGACAAATTATGGAACTGAACTGGCGAATAATTCGCTCTCTAGCGTACGGAAGCGTCTGGACAATAATCAGGCAGGATCGGCGGTTTACCTGAGCGCCCCGTATGACAATAATATTTCCTGGGTAACGCCAAATATTGTCATTAGTACTGGCATGGAAGAAGTGGCTGACCTTATCGGGGAAGCCAAGAACACTACTTTCGACCCTCCAGATGATTTGTATCCAGCCAGGGGCCGGGCAGTACTGAATGCCTACAATACGGTGTCAGATCACCTGCCCGTCATTACCGAATTCAGCGTATTGCCAGTCGCTACTTAACTTAACCTCATTCAACCTCACTCAACCTCATCCAACCAAGAACAGCAGGGGCATAGCGCATGGCTTACTGGAAATTTACTGATGTCTATGGTGGCACTTACCCGGCACTGAGTAATTCCATACTCAGTATTTTGGTATTTGATGTACCGTCAGGCTCACCGATCAGCGGCACGAATTTCAGTGCCAATCTGGATTTGCAGGCGACTGGTAAGGCCATGAGTGTATTGTCAAAAATGCTGGGCATGACGACGGTGCCGATGACGGGCACAGTCACGACCACCAACAATGTGCTCAACATTGAGCTGACGTCGAGCAATAATGCAGCGATACTGAGCGCGCTGGCAGCCTGCATTCCCGTCATTGGTGGCCAGCTCATGCAGGCGGCCAGCCTGACGATCAAGAACACTACGCCACAATCCGCCACCATCGATGATGATCCGACCACGGATCAGTTCAATCTGAATACCGCCGTAAAGATAGGCCGTGGCAGCGGGAATGTGACCACGCAGATACCGATGAGCAATGGTCTGTTCACCATGAGCGCCACGTTCGACAACTTTGGCATAGGTTTGAGCGACCTGAATTTCCTGGTGCCGGGCGCACAGTTTTCCAGCATGTTCCCAACCACGCTGCCGACCAATTACTACAACCCGGCCAGCACGACCTTGAATCTCCTGTCGCTGGAATTGTCGCTGTATGTGAAGACTACGCCTACGCTGAGTATCAGTGTCAACAATGTCTCGACCTCGATAGGCATCGTCAACATACCGCTATATCCAAACGCGTTGTTCCTGAACCCGCTGGCGATCTGGATCAGTGTCAGCGATCCACTCAGCAAGCCGACACCGACCTGGGGGCTTAACGGCACGATTGCGCTCTACCCTTACGATAAACAGACCAGCCCGCCCAGTGTGCCGCCGGATTTTAGCTATGATCTGGCGATGCAGATGCCGACCAGATCCGACCCCACTTTTTCTGTAACTGGCACGCTTGAAAATCCGCAAAACCTGCCGGTGTCGCAAATCCTCTGTGACCTCATGAGTGACGGCAGTTTCAACACTGGCATATCAAACAAGCTGACACTGGAAACATTTGATTTTGCCACCGTAGCCGATACTTCGACAGGCACGATCAGTGAATTTTCTGTCGAGATAGCCATGAATGCCACTGCGAACGGCGGTTCTTACCTGGGCCTGTTCAGCGACAGTTTTGGCGTCAAGGATTTCAGTATTGCCGTTGCTTATGTCAAGTGAGTTACCAATGAATATAGAACAATCACCTGTTGAAAACGATGGTAGCGACCCAAAGAGTGGGACGACTATCAATTTCAAAACTACCCTGGTCATAGGCGAACAGTATGTACCGCTGGCTTCAGAAATTGTGCTGGGTCAGGATGGTTCGCAGGCAGGTGCCAGCAATGGTTTTTTGTTCAAGCTGGACCGTGAACCATTTGATCCGCCTGTCACGATTTATCTTGGTGATGTCATCAACTTCATCAATACCAAACTCGGTGGCGGTGATGTTTCCAGCAACTCTGGCATGGCATTGATCAGCCAGGCTTTTCCCAATATGAATCCGGCCAATTTCAATGCCAGTAACCAGACGCTGGTCAACATTTATGAATTCAGCCTCAACTCAACGACCAAAGAATTTCTGTTTTCTTTCAATCTTGATGTAGAAGGCTCCAATCCTGACGTCGGCCTGATTGCTTTGCCGCCTGTCTTGTCGAACTGGCTCAAGATAGAGAGTCTGGCGATTTCGTTTTCTGCCAGCAGTCAATCCTGATCACCTTGATCAACCCTGAATAATCCAGACTCCGCGCCGCCATGCCCACCACATCCAATACTGCCATAGACCTTACCCTCGGCCTGAACCTGCAAATCGGTTCGGTTCCTGTTTCGCTGAGCGCGGAAGTGGAAAGCAAATCGAGCGTATCTGTTTACACCTTCAGTGGTTCTGTGACGGATGCCACGATTGATATAGGCAAGTTCATGAGCTATATCGGTCAGCAATTTGGCGTCGATGTGCAGTTCCCACCGGAACTGAACCTGGAAGCTATCATCGACTATGTGGCCGGGCAAATCACCTATACCAAACCTGCTATTGGTGCAACGACGACAGAAATGGGCATGGCAGCCAAGTTTGAACTGGTCTATCAGAATGGCAGCAGCACCGAGACATTCGGTTTCAGTTTTTATGCCGACACTATCCTCACCAGTGGTTCTGCTACCAGCAACTATGTGGTCGGTGCTTCGATAGACACCAACCTGGCATTCAAGGATTTGCCCTTGGTCGGCAGCATACCGGTGTTTAATGAATTCACACTACAGCATCTGGGCTTCAGCTATACCAATGCTGACCCGGCGCAAAATAATGGCAAGCCTGTCAGCTTCAATATCCCCCAGGTGTCGAAAAGCAGTAATCCATTAAAGCCAGCCGGTTCACCGACCTCGAATCAAAGCAATACCTATGCGATAGATACCAAAAGCGACCAGACTACATTCAGCCTCAATAAAAAAGGCTTTGCATTTACTGCAGGTCTTCTGCGAAAGGGCAGCAATACTGCAGTCAGCAATTTCTCCTTGCCCATGGCCTTGCCTGCTGCCCCGGCTTCTACTGCACCAGCAACTTATTACCAGGCTAGTGGTAGTGTCAAAGCCAGCCCGCCAGCCAGCCCCATCAACTGGATCAATATCAACAAGACCTTTGGCCCGGTTGATCTGCAAAAGATTGGTCTGAATTATAAAAGCGGTGAAGCGACGTTTGGTCTGTCTGCCGGTTTTTCCATGGGTGGTTTTTCGCTGGACTTGCAAGGCCTGTCCATCACCTTCCCCCTGCCACTGCCCGGCATGCCAGCGGGTAACACTGTCAGCTTCGATCTTGATGGTCTGGCGATGGATTTCCAGCGCGGCAATCTCAGGCTGGGTGGCGCTTTCCTGAAAGTCAAACAGAACGACATCACCAATTATTTTGGTGAAGTCGTCGTGCAGGTTGCAAGCTATGGTTTCAAAGCCATAGGCGGTTATGCTCCGGCACAGAATAATAATCCGGCCTCCTTCTTTATCTATGCCAATTTGCAGGTGCCTTTGGGTGGCCCGCCTTTCTTGTATGTATCCGGCCTGGCCTTTGGTTTTGGTGTCAACTATGCGTTGAACCTGCCTACCATTGCTACCCTGCCCGGTTACCTGCTGTTGCCAGGCAAGGCACCGGCACAACCATCGAATGCGGGTGCGGCCTTTAGCGCTGTACTGACACAGTTGGCCAGTGGCACTAATCCCGTTGTAACCAACCAGCCTGGTCAATACTGGGTGGCGGCGGGCATACAGTTCACGTCTTTCAATATGGTGTCGGCCTTTGCCCTGGTCACGGTATCGTTTGGTGTCAGCACGCAGATAGGTTTGCTGGGTTCTTGCTCCATCACCTTGCCCAAGGGAGCAAGCAGCCCGCTCGCGTATATAGAAATCGATATCGTCGCCTCGTTCACACCGGACAGTGGTGCACTGTCCGTGGCTGGCGTGGTCACGCCTGCCTCCTACCTGTATGGCGACTTCGTCAAGATCAGCGGCGGCTTTGCTTTCAATATCTGGTTCAGCGGTGCCCACAAGGGGGACTTTGTTGTAACACTGGGCGGCTATAACAGTGCATACAGCAAACCAGCCTGGTACCCAGCCGTACCCCGTATGCAAATGGGTTTTGCGCTCGGCCCCTTCCAGGCATCGGGCTCATCCTACCTGGCGCTGACACCGGCGATGTTCATGGCGGGCATGCAGTTTTCTGCCAGCTTTTCGCTAGGCTCCATCAAGGCCTGGTTCAATTGCGGCATGGACTTTTTGATCGCCTGGGCCCCATTTGTTTATCGCGCAGATGCCTATGTCAATGTAGGCTGCTCGGTTGATCTTGGCCTGTTCACGATACGTGTCAGTGTGGGCGCAAATCTGCAGGTATGGGGGCCATCATTTGGTGGCCGTGCTGAAGTTGATCTCGACATCGTCAGCTTCACCATCAGCTTTGGTTCTTCTACACCGAACCCTGCACCTGTCAGCTGGCAGAATGTGGCAGATAACTTCTTGCCTGGCAGCGGTTCAACATCGTCAAACTCTGTCAAGTCTGTGTCTGCACGCAGCATGGGCATGCTGAACATGCAAAAGTCTGCCAGCATGGCAAAGACTGCCAAACTTAGCGCGGCAAATGCCAACGCCAGCACAGACACCAATGCGTCGGCATCCGTCGCCGTAGGCTTACTGCAACAGGACATTGTTGATGCACAAGGCCGCACCTGGGACTGGATCATTGATCCCAACCAGTTCCAGTTGATGACTGCCTCGACCATACCATCGAATGTCGCACGCTGGAGTACCGGCAGCAGCACGACAACGACAATACCCAATGTCTTGCCCATTGCCAGCACCACAGCCTTGCCACATCTGGTGGCGGCCAGCGAGTCTTACTCCAGCACACAGATATGGAACACGACGATCAGCGTCAAACCCATGAAGCTTTCGGGTGTGCAGACCATACATACCATCACGCTGACCAAGGCAGACAATAACGGTAACTTCACTGACTACATCAATGAAGTTCAGATACAGCCTGTGCTGGGTAATTCGAACACTGCCCTCTGGGGTGACCCGAATGCCAGCAAGGACGCCAATGCTGCAGCCCTGCTGCCACATACACTGATGGGTTTCAATATCACGGCCCTGCCACGCAATCCATTGACGGTCAACAATGTGCCATTGATACAGTTGATTTTTACGGCAGGTAACCAGACTACCTTCAGCTATACATCGCAACAATCCAACCAGAATTACACGGTGACCTCGACCATCACCAGCCCGGCAGAGGAATTGCAGATCAATGTCACAGGCGCCAGCACGCAAACGCTGAGCAACCAGAATTATGTACTCAGCTCGCTGACGAATAGCTGGGTCAGCAGCCAGCGCAATACCGTGCTGGATGACCTGACGGCCAATGGCTTTGCTACTTATACCCCTGCACAATTGAACCTGACAGCCATGACCACGACAGAAGCCCTGACAGACTGGCCGCTAGTGGGTGTACTGGGGGAAGCAATCGCAGCCTAAAAATCGCAGCCTGGCAATTGCAGCTTGTACGGAATAGCGCAACAAATAATGCATAGATGAATATTTTTTCTGAAGGTGTGAATCAACATGGCTGTCAATGACGATGAAACCTATTTGCTTAACCAGCAGGTATCCTTTATCCAGCATTTTTTACCTGGACTGGATGCTGGTGGTTATCAGTTAAAGGTAAGGCAAAACATACTCGACAACGCAGGTAATGCTGTCAGCGGCGCAGACTATAACAATAGCTATACCTTTGCGGTAACGGCAGACCGCTTTGCGATTTCGCAGCCCGGCAATGTGATCAGCTCGGTCTTCCCTTCGGACAATGCCTCGGGTGAATTCAGCAATGTCTTGCCACATGTGGTGTTTTCACAAAAGACCTTCCCCTGGGTACGTTACCCGACCAATCAACTGCCATACTCACCGCCAGAGGCAGGCACGGATACCGATGCCGATGTACCAACCTGGCTATGGGTCATGCTGCTGGATGAAGATGATATCGATGCCTGCACCGCTGAAGGTTTGAGCCTGAGCCTGTCTGCAGCGACCCGCAGTGTGGCCGACCTGTTCCCGCAGGCTGCCCTGCCGTCCGGCACGAACAGCAGCCTGGGTAGCAATTATTCCTACTTCAATGGTGCAACAGGCATACTGGGGCTGGAACCCGGCGAGACACTGACAGATGCCATCCAGACCATCGATGTCCCTTTGAGCCTGTTCTGGAAAATTGCACCGAGTGTCGATGACTTGAAGCAGATGGCGCATGGCCGCGTAGTCAGCCTGATCAACCAACCGACTACCACCAATACGCCAGACCCTGGTGAGCCTACCGGTTCATTCTCCGTCGTATTTGGCAACCGCCTGCCAGCTACCGGTAAGAAGACCGTAGCATTCCTGGTGTCGCTAGAAGAATTGCAACACTTTTTACCCAGCACCAGCAGTGGCGGTGCACCGGCGGGCAACACTTACAATGGCAACTTGTCGCTGAGGTTGGCAGTACTCAGCAACTGGACTTTCTTCAGCACTGGTCAGCCAGCGACCTTTGTCCATCAGTTGCTGAGCCTGAATGATCGCGTCATTGATGACCCGAAAAAGCAACCTCCACCAGCCGCCGCCAATACCAATCTGCGTCTCCCCTATCAGGGCAGCAATGCGGTCGTGCGCGGCGCATTGAATATGGGTTATGTGCCGCTCAATGAAACCCTGCGCACGTCCGGCCAGACCGTGTCCTGGTATCGTGGCCCCTTGACGCCTTATCAAATCACGCAGTCGTGGTTGCAGGTGCCAATAGCCTCGCCAGATGCGGCCACCATCTTTGACCCGACTACGGGTTTGCTGGATACCTCTTATGCCGCCGCCTGGACCATAGGCCGCATGGTGGCCTTGCAGGACACCTCGTTCTCAACCGCCTATTACACCTGGAAGCGCGACCTGGAAATGCAGGTACAGCAATCCGTCGAAGACCAGATGCTGGAACAAAGCCTGGGTGCCTCGCTGGACTTAGCACCACAAGCCAAGCAAATGAAACTTATGGTCGGCGCGCCAGCACCACATGGTTCAAATTCACTGCTGAAGCGCACCATCATGTCACTCAACCCTGAGGCTTAATATGAAATCCGTCTATAAGCGCTCATCACTGATCAGCAACCTGCAGACTGCCTATTCCACTCCTGCCAATGTGCAGGCCAACCTGGTCAATCCTGCCATGCCACAAGTGCTGGTCGATTGGCTGGCCAACCTGGCACTGCTGCATGGCGTGCCGTTTAATTATCTGGTGCCAGATGAAAACATGCTGCCGCCAGAATCCCTGCGTTTTTTTTATCTCGACAGTAACTGGATTTCTGCACTGACTGACGGTGCCATGAGCATAGGCCGCAACCTGACGACACAGGTCGATACGCCAGAAATGAATTTGCAATCTGCCGTCTTGCCGGAGGTGACCAGCCAGGTCAAGGGTACTGCTTCGCAAGTCAGGGCCAAGGCCTTTGGTACTACTGCCAAACTCAACGAGAACAATTCCACCGTCATCAGCGGCTTTGTCCTGCGCTCTTCTTTGGTACTTGATTACCCCAGCATGGGCGTGAATGTCTATCCTCTCGGTGGCACACCAAAAGACGTGCCACCTGTCATGCTGCAAATCTTGCGGCTGGAGCAACTGGGGCCACAATCTGACACGCTGATCTGTCTGGTTGCGGGTGACGCCTACCGTGTTGATATACATGAAGCACCACAGGCGCTGCATTACGGTATTGATTGTTTCCAGAATAGCTGTACCGTCAGGGGTCAGGCCGCCACAGCGGTCAAGAATCTGTACACCTTTGGCAATGCTGCTGCCAATAACAATGGCACTACGACGAATAGCGTCACCATGAGCCAGACGGTGACGCAGACTGACATCAGCTCATGTTTCCGCAGCATATCGCCGCGCGTGCTGGGCATGGACAGTTTGTCCAAGCTTATCCTGCAAGCCAACCGCTCTGTCGCGCCACCACCGGGTACCACTGCCCCCAGCAGTATCGATTCTGCCGAGATGGGCTTTGAGATGACCGAGGGTGTGGGCATGGTCAGTTTTTATAAATCAAATTAATTAAGCCAGCGACTGAAAATCATGATGAACGCCATCGTTCCACTCAATATTGCTGCACTGCGCGTCAATAACAATGATGCCACCAATGTCGTCGGCGGCTTGCAGGGCAAGACGGCCAGCTTCAATTCCATGCCCTGGTATAACCCGAATGGTGGCACGCCACCGGCAGCGGCCAGTACCGGTGACAAGATTTATGCGCCGCTCGGCAGTACAGCCGGCGGCAACCCGCTCAACAGCCCGGCCAACCCGCTCGGTGTGGGGGTGCATTTGCAATGGGAGCTGCCTGATTATTTTCGCAAGGGGACACAACCAGCCGAAGGCGGCAATCTGGTTTTCCCGGCTGCGCCTAACCGCTGGCTGGTAACCCGCTTCCTGAGCTTCTATGATACGCAAACCCAGGCTTATGGCAGTATCAGCAGCAAGAGCTGGGTGGTTGAGAGTGATTACCTGTCATCGACACTGCAGGCCGATGCTTCCGGCATCATACGGCCTGTCATCTCTGTGCCTATCCCAGCCCAGCCTGGTTTCCAGCAACAGCCTTTCATGTACATGGGGCGGGTGGTCGATGCAGCAAGCTGGAACCCGGCGAATACACCTGTATCGAATTACCTGCCAAATTACAAAGCCACTGATGGCAGCTCACTGTACCTGACATCGATAGGTTTTGTCGGTGCCTATTTTGGTTCTTACTACCCTGAATGCTGCAGTGTGTTTGGCTTTTGGGATAATTTTTCTGACGTGCCTTATCCCGGCTACAAGTCTTTGTATGAAGCCCTGAAGGCGAATGCGACAATACAGTTCCGCACCAGTTATCAGGTCACGGGCTGGCTCAATGAAAGCTTGTCTGATCCGCTGGCCAATATTGATGCCCATATCACCGACGACTATAACCAGTACCTGACTGACTGCAATAACAACCATGTCGCCCCTGAACTGACACCCAATGATTTTTTCAAGCAGATCACTGCCGGAAAAATGAAGTGGACCTTCAATCTGGCCGATGTGGGTTATGAGCTCAATGAAAATCACACGATAGCCTCACTCAACTACCCGGAAGAAACCCTGTCTGCCGGCACCAGTCAGGAAGTTGTGTGGAACATGCTCAGCAATCCCGGCACGACTTACTTTTTGCAGTCGAATAATGCAGGCAATGTTTCTGTCTGGGATACCCAGGTTGAGATTGCCGTCGGCAATTCAACTGAAGAAGCCGTGGCTGCCATGCTCAAGACTGACATGGGCCAGCAGACCGATGACCCAAATGTATTGAGCAATTATGAATACCTGCTGGATGCCCTGCAACTGGGCTTGCTGGCGGATCTGGAAAAAACACCGAACAAACTGATTACGCTGGAAGAAGCACTGCACAGCAATGCCTTCTCTACCGACCCGGGTGGTTACCTGTGGATCATAGGCAGCCAGGAAGTCAATGGTGACACCCCGGTCAATCCTGATATCGAAGTCACCCTGCCGCTGGATCTGGCCGAACAACTCTACCTGCTGAACCAGGCGCAAAAAAATTACGACATGGGTCGCGCTGCACTCGCCACCATGCGCAAGCAATTGTTCATGGACTGGACACATTATGTGAAGCTTTACACGGGTGAGATCACTGACCCGAATATCAGCATCAACAATATGGCAAATTTCATCAACACTGCCAGCGGTGGTGAATTGAATGCCGTCATTGCCAAGGGCACGGCGGTTGGCATATTGTCGTATATCACGAATGAAGAATCAGGTGCAGTCACCGGTGTCAGCCAGCCAGTCAGCGGCGTGTCTGTCTCCAGTCTGGCCTACAAGGTCTGGGACAATTATCAGGTGGTGCAAAATGCCCTGGTTGCTTACCCGGCCTGGCAAGTGCAATGCACGAAGAGTGACGCTTTCTATTTGCCGAATGAGCCCCTGGTACTGATGCAGGGTGACATGATGGAACCCGCGCGCAGGAATGGCAAAAATCCACTGACCTTTGTGCGCCTGAGCCAGGAGATACTGGGGCAGCTCAATATCTGCTACAACAGCACTGAATTCCAGATCACCGCCAGCAGCACAGGTATCGTACCGGCCATCAACAGCAATATTCCCATGGGGGCTGATGTCAGCGCCCTGCTCGGCGAAGCCTGCCTGATCACGCCCATGCTGACAACGGCGGTGACCTCGGCACTTGCAACAAAAGGGGGGGCGAATAATCCGGCAGTTGCTTCAGCCGCTGCTTTCACTATCAGCCTGATGTATGCGCAAGGCGGCCTGAGTCCTTTGGATATAGCACCGAACGCAGGTGGTGTGCCCACCCCGCCCGCTTCGCCTGAGTCCAGTTTGTTCACGACGGTAGCAAGTGACAATTACCAGGCTGCAGCCAATCCCGCCATCGCAGTCAGCGCACCACAGTCACTGAATATCACGTTCAGCAATGCCGCCAGCAATGGCTGGGCACCGAATACCATAGGCTGGAGTACCCAGGCTACACCAGCCGGTTTCCCATCCAGCCAGGTCAATCCCTTCCTGCCGGTATTCATGGTCTGGAATGTCAGGCTCAATCCTTTGTTATGGGAAGCCAAAGACAGCAATGGTAACGCGATTTATTCACCATCGAATCTCACGGACTTCTTTACCCTGGACACAGATGCGGTCGATTATGTCTATAAGATGAATGGCAGCCAGGCTGTAAACTTCACCTCGCCTGACGCCATCACTTATGGCAACTCATCGACGATGAGTTCCAATTCCACTGGCGTGCTGGTGTATCAAATCAACTCCTATATAGCCAGCCACCCCGCTGACCCGGATAACCCTACCCTGCAAAGCATAGCCGATCTGTATGCCGACAAGAACTTCCTGGCACAATCGATCAGCGGCTTCAATATCCAGCAAATATTGACTGCTGATGTCGCCCAGGTAGCAGTCCAGGACCTGACCAAGGGCAGCCGTGACAGTGTAACCACTGCTGTCGCCAACGCTGCCAAACAAAATACCTGGGACAACTGGTATGACTTTGGCTTCAACAGCCAGCAACCTATCTCCACGGGCTTGCTGGCGCAGGGTAATTTTGGGCCCCTGCGTTCTGGTTTCCTGGAAATCATGAGCATAGAAATCGTCGATGCCTTCGGCCAGCGCATGGACCTGGCGACTGCAGCCAGCAATCCAGATGGTTCGCTGGAAGTAATTACCGCTTACTCCATGACACCGCCCGCCGAAGATACAGCGAACCAGGGCAAGATTTACCTGCCACCGAGGTTACTGGCCTCCAGTCGCCTGTGGTTCCAATGGCTGTCAGCCTCGTATGACACCAGCATTGCCGGTATCACCGGGGACTTCGAAGAGATGAGCCGTCACCCCGCCACTTCGCCCGTGTGCGGCTGGATCATGCCGAATCACCTCGATAATAACCTGTTCTTCTACAATGCCGATGGCAGCGCGATAGGCACTTTTGGCATAGAACATCTGAGCACCAATCCGACTCTGATCTATCGCACCCGTGCTGGCAACCTGGCCAATGCCACCAGCAGTCTGGCGTATGACATAGGCGAGCCAGGCTCACCCAAGGTGAATGCCAATCTGGCCAACTATATGTGGTACATCAATGGCCAGAATGCCAGCTATCTGCAAGACCTGATGAAGGTCATACTGGATTCTGCCGACTATATCAACCCAGCCAATTACGCCAGGGATGCGAATCTGTCAGTACTGCTTGGAAATCCGCTGGCGCTGGTCAGGGCCTCGGTCGGACTGGAAACTGCTGGCAACCTGCTGCCAATAAGCCAGGCTAGCAGCGGCCCTGGTGCGCCATTCCCGCAAGACGTTAACAATAACCGCGTCAATTACACAGACCGCATGGCTTACAGCAGTGCCAACCTGCCAAACCTCAATTTCCCGCTGCGCCTGGGTGACCTCGCCAATCTGGATGACGGGTTGGTTGGTTACCTGATGGATGGAACCGGTGACAATCCCTATACCAATTCGATTTTCTATGCACCTGCGGCTGATCCTGGCATGCAGGGTGGTATCCGGGCACCGGCTGAAACCACGGTGCAATTAACACTGAATGCAGCATCACGCCACCTGACCATGCTGGTTGATCCGCGTGCGGCAGTGCATGCCACGACAGGCGTCTTGCCCGTCAATGAACTGAGCATACCGCCTGACCAGTATTCAAGCGCAATGAACAGCCTGCAAGTCAATTTCGTCACCAGACCCATGCTGAAAATGAGTCAGGGCCTGGTCGTGCCTTTGCCTGCGGAGGCTGGTTATGTCTGGTCGTGGATTACGCCTGGCAGTGCCGACGAAACAGCACTGCCTGCCAATGCTGCCAACGAGACCCCGGTCTATGGTTACTCACCACAGACCCTACAGGAGGGCTGGCTGGAACTCACTCCGGACAATAATAAATGAAGCATGCATACAAGCAGTAACAAACAAGCCAGCACTACTGAAGATTTATTATTTTGATCAACCCTAACAGACAGAAAAAATTATGAGCTCAGTAATAATGACCATGAACAACCCTGCGGTACCGGGCACGCCCGCTACCATTTATACAGGGGTCACAGCCAGCCTGAATATCGCGCTCACCAATGATACCGGGGCTGATATCAATCTCACTAACGCTGCCAGCCTCGAAGTGTTTATGCCGCTGTATTTCACAGCACCACAGCTGGAGCAAATGACAATCAGCAATATCGCGCCTGCAGGCTGGACTTTCAGCTACAACAGCACTGACATGGCCCTGCAACTGAAATGGACAGGCGGCAATGCCCCCTGGGCTAGCAATGGCGCCGTCACCTTTAGCATCAACAATATACTGACATCAAACACGCCTGCTGCTGACGTCGTGCAAATCAACTTCAATGACATCAGTGGTGCCAACGTGCCTAGCCAGGTATCGTCACCACTGGCGCTGGTTGCGCAACCTGCGCCGGGTAACCTGAATTTGCATGACGTACTCAGCGTCGCACCAGAATTTGGCGGCGCGGTCTATGTGTCCGCCATTAGCAATCCACTGACCAATACCCTGTACCTGAACCTCAAGAATATCGGCAGCACGCCTCTATTCAATGGCAATAATATGTGGACGGGTTCGCCCAAGGTATCGGTCAGTTTTGTGTATGGCACGACCAGTGGCTCACTGGCACCGGACGACAAACAGCAATCTACTCAACTGGGTTCAGCCTGGGCGATCAGTGCTGGTGTCTATGTAGATCAGACTGGTGGCTGGAGTGTACAAAACCCTTCAGTGACCGGCCAGGCAAATTCGCCAACCTGGACATTGACACCCAACAATACCAACAAACAGATCATAGGGACCGGTGATCAGTCAAATGTGACGTTCTCTTTCGCCAATATCATTTCGATGACGCCGACTGGCCCTACGCAGATGTATGTGCAGTTTTCAGGATTCATGGCAAACGATGGTACGCACTATAACGATACGGTATTTGTCGTCCCCATCAGCAAGCAAATTCCACCGAATCCTGGTGCGATCGGTATCTACAGCCTGGCAGAAACCATCCACGTCAGCAGTTCCACCGAACTAGTTTCTATCCCGCTGACCTGGAGCATGTTTGGTGTCGGCAGTGTCAAGCTGAGCTTTTACATCCCCGGTATGACCATACCAGAACAAAGGTATACCTACGGCACTACCGCGCATCCTGCGCTCAATTATGACAGTGAGCATCCACAGATCACCGGCATTACCAAGACGCAGACCCTGACTGTGTATTGCTGGGCGTACTCTGACAGCAACTGGCAAAACCTGTTGAACAAGATACAGTGCACGGTGCCACTGATCTTCCCCCCTGTCATCAACAGCTTCACGATACAGACGGCCACTATTGTGCCGCCAGCCAGCTATGCTTTCCAGCTGAACTGGAATATCGAGGGGCAAAACAGTTTTGAAATCGTTGCCGATGATGGTTCAGGTACCACGCGCCAATTACCGATACCACAAACCGCGACGTCTTATATCGTCAACCCGACTTCACCACAAACCATCTATACACTGAATGTGTATGGCGATAACACTAATAACTGACCGGAGTATCCCATGCCAAATCCAAGCGCCACAGTCACAGCCACTATACAGATGCCAGTTGGCACTGTTGTCAGTTTTGCAGGATCCGCAGCACCAAACGGTTGGTTGATATGCGACGGAACAGCTATTGCTCAATCCACCTATCCAGCTTTGTATGCCCTGATCGGCGGCAATGTACCTGACCTGCGCAGCCGCTTCATCGTCGGAGCAGGCCAGGGCAATGGACTGGCAAGCCGCCCCCTGAATAACACTGGAGGAGAAGAAAATCACACACTCAACCTCAATGAAATACCAAGCCACAATCATTCCTATGGTGTTGGTGGCGGTAACGGCGGAGGTAATAACGGCACAGGGAATTCGGAGGGCTGGTCAACAACCAGTTCGGCGTTTACAACCTGGACGGGCAGCGCAGGCTCAACTTGGGCACATAACAATATGCCGCCATTTTATGCGCTGACCTACATCATCAAATACTAGATTACCGCAACCAAGCACAAAGCGACGACTTATCGTAGTGGTGCAAACATAGACCTATATTTGCACCATTTTCACTCTTTTTCAGATAAAACTACCATGAGCACTTTAACCACTACCGCGCCTTCGCAGTCAGCTGAGACGGTTGCAATCAATCCCCTGCCAGTCGGCTCCATCATTTCCTTTGGCGGCAGCGATGCACCTAACGGCTGGCTGCTTTGTGTAGGGCAGACCATCAGCCAATCGACCTACCCCAACCTGTTTGCCGTCATAGGCGGCACGGTACCCGATTTGCGCAGCCGTTTTGTCATCGGCACCGGGCAAGGTAATGGCCTCAGCAACTACCCGCTCAAAAGCACAGGCGGTGTTGAAACCGTGACTCTCAATGTCAACCAGATACCCAGCCACCAGCATTTTGGATTTGGTGAATCGGATTCCTCTTGGCCCATGGGCCTAGAGGGCAAGAATCAGATGGGTAGCAAAGGCGGGATTGACAAGGACAATTATTATTACGGTACGACAAACACCGGCGGCAACGGGGCTCACGAAAACCGCCCACCGTATTTTGCGCTGACTTATATCATCAAGTACTGAGAGTACTCAAATAAGGCTGACGCAGCGTGCGAATTCATTTTTTCTGCGCTTGTTCAGCCTGCTTTTCAGTCAGTTTTTTCACGCCATCGGCCAGATAATCAGTGAGCTCGTTAGGCACCGTCAGCGACAGCTGATAATGCCTGATTTCAAATCCATTGGCAGTTTGCTCGATGACGCCAGTGGCCTGGCAGATACCCATCTGGGTTTTTAACTGCTCATCAAACCAGATAAATTTGTGGTCTGCCGACATGCTGATATGGCGGTTGAAGGATTTGAAAGCCCAGGCAGATGGCCGTTCAAAAAACCGCTTGGCCCAGGCTTTGAATTCATCGCGCGTCCAGCGTTCGGTCTTGTCGGTACCTATATACACACCATCTTTTGCCATCTTGTCGAAATACTGCAGGCGTGCATGGGCAGCATCGTCATGCCATTCATCAATGAACTGGGCAACTTTGCTCGTGACGCTTGCAATATCATCTGCGGCATGAACCAATGTAGTCTGCATGGCCCACACTGCCAATAAAGCACTTAGTGTCTTTTTCATTTTCACATCCTGGTTTTCATAGCCGGATCGGGATATCAGTTTCGTTGGCTCAGGTAATCTGCACGGGTGATGCGGTAAATCAGGCTGGCGGCTTCGCCTGGCACATCTTCTACTTCCGAGTACAACTGCATGCCGATTTTTTCCAGGGTGCGGCGCGAAGGAATGTTAGCAGGCCTGACCAGGCCATATACAGCATCCTCAGCCAGCACGACAAAAGCAGCACGCAAGGCAGCCATCGCCATTTCCGTTGCATAGCCCTTGCCCCAGGTGTGCGCAGCAAAACGGAAATAGATGTTCAGGCCACTGAAATCACCTATCTGTTTGCGCATGACGCCACCAAAACCCAATACCTGGTCTGGCTCGTCTATAGAACAGACGGTCCAATAACCAAAATGCTGCCTATCCCATGCACCTGCCCAGTCATCCAGCAATATCCTGGTGGTTTCACGTGATCTGGGGCCGGTGGGGTTATGAATATTGGTGGCGGGATCACCATGGATGATGGCGGCGCTGTCGATATCGCTACGCTCCATCTTGCGCAACAGGAGACGTTCCGTCTTCAACGGACTCAGGCTACCGTAATTAATCATGGCTCAATCCAGGTCTGCCAGGACTTTAAGATGAGCCACCACGCTGCGCCCCAGAGCAGACAGGTTATAGCCACCTTCCAGGCAACTGACGATGCGCTTGTTGGAAAACTGCTGGGCTATCTTCATGATTTCTTTGGTGATCCAGGCGTAGTCGGCTTCGACCAGACCCATCTGTCCCATATCATCTTCACGGTGGGCATCGAAACCAGCAGAAATAAAGATCATTTCTGGTTCGAACTTGCGCAAGGCGGGCAACCACTGCTCAGTAATCAACTGGCGCACAACGTCACCATAGCTATGCGCCGGGACAGGGATGTTCACCATATTGCTGGCCGGGTGCTCAGTGCCAGTATAGGGATAATAAGGATGCTGAAAAAAACTGACCATCAGCACGCGCTCATCATCCCTGAATGCTTCTTCCGTGCCATTGCCGTGGTGGACATCAAAATCAACGATGGCAATACGCTTCAGACCGCGTACCTCCAATGCATGTTTGGCCGCTACGGCAATGTTATTGAACATACAAAAACCCATGGCTTCACTGGGGGTCGCATGGTGTCCTGGCGGGCGTATCGCACAAAAGGCATTTTCCACTTCGCCATCAAGCACGGCATCGGTTGCCGCTACAGCAGCACCAGCGGCACGCAAAGAGGCGCGCCAGGTGTAAGCATTTAGTGAAGTATCCGCATCCAGCGGGAAATGGCTGTAGTCAGAGCGCTCTGAGGGGCAGTTTTCCCGTATGCGGTAAATGGCATCGGCAGTATGCACACGCGCCAGATGAGCCTCCGTCGCTTGTGGTGCCTCGCGGTGATCCAGCAAGCTGCTGATGCGGCTGGCGATCAGTTGATCGTCTATGGCTTGCAGGCGTTCCGGTGATTCGGGGTGCCATGAACCCATTTCATGGCGTTTGCAGTCAGCATGGGTGAAGTACGCAGTTGTCATGTCTCTGTGCCAGAACTACCACAAACCCGGTAAGGCACATGCATGCCAGCGCAGTAGAAGTGATCTCAGTTCTGTTTATCTTATCTATCTTATTATCAGTTTCACCCTATTTGTCCGATTTTGCAAATCCGTCTGTCTGAATCTTTTCACTATGGGCAACAGTTTTTCACATTTCGGTTTACACTGTGGTCACAGAAATTTGACAATTCATATGCTTCGTCAGCCTGGGCTGGCTTGAACCATCATGATTTTCAGGCAACAATAAATATTGCTCAGCAAGGAAGAACATGTTTTCCAAAGTACATAAAGTAGCAAAACAGGTCAATAGCGTCATCATCGGCAAGGAACAGCAGATCAGGCAGGCGCTGGTCTGTTTGCTGGCGGGTGGACACTTGCTGATAGAAGATTTGCCTGGTGTAGGCAAAACCACACTGGCGCATGCACTGGCGATTTCCCTGGGCCTGAAATTCAACCGTCTGCAATTTACCAGCGACCTGTTACCGGCAGACGTGGTTGGCATTTCGATTTTTGACAGGGAAAAATCACAATTTGTCTTTCATCCCGGCCCCGTGTTTGCCCAGGTACTGCTGGCAGATGAAATCAACCGCGCCACACCCAAAACCCAATCCTCATTGCTGGAAGCCATGGAGGAAAGGCAAGTCTCGGTAGAAGGGCAAACGCGCAACCTGCCCTCACCGTTCTTTGTCATCGCCACCCAGAATCCTGCCCATCAGGTGGGTACTTTTGCCCTGCCTGAGTCGCAACTCGACAGGTTTTTGATGTGCCTGTCGCTCGGTTACCCGGATGCAGCAGCAGAACGTGCCCTTTTGCTGGGTGAAGACAGACGCAGCCTGCTGGCGCAATTGCCTGCCATCATGCAGCCGGAAGAATTGATGGAAGCGCAACAGCAACTCAAAAAAATCCATACTTCAGCAGCGCTGATCGACTATGTGCAATCACTGGCCCATGCAACACGCCAGGGCGATTTATTTGCCGAGGGCATGAGCCCGCGCGCCTCTATCGCCCTATTGCAGGCCGCGCGTGCCTGGGCTGCCATGGAAGGCCGTGACCACGTCCTGCCTGAAGATGTGCAGGCAGTATTGATACCCGTCATCGCACACAGGCTGCGCCCTTTGAAGTCGATGACAGGCAAGGTCAGTGCGAGCAGCGAATTGCTGGCACAACTGATGAAACGCGTCAGCGTCTGAACTGCACAGCCATAGATCAATCACGGCATGTTCACATCGATAAAAAAAAGACTGCGCAAGATCGTTTTTCTGGAACACAAGCCAGAAAGTGGTGAAGTGTTCCTGAATCAGCGGCGGGTATTCACCCTGCCCAGCAAACCCGGACTGGTATATGTCGTCCTTTTGCTACTGATGTTTTTGGCAGCAACCAATTACAGCCTGAACCTGGGCTTTGGCCTGACTTATGTCCTGGGTGGCGTTGCACTGGTCAATGTATTTTATGGCTTTCGCAACCTGGCCTACCTGCACTTGCTGCCAGGATCAGCCCGGGCTGTCTTTGCTGGTGAAGAAACCGAATATACAGTGTATCTGATCAACCGCCGCATTCACCCACGCTATGCCATCAGCGTGGGTTTTGCTGAAAAAGGCCATCCGGAAAAATTTGTTGATATCGCTGCTGACAGCCGCGTTGCCGTGCAGCTCAGCTACCCGACGACGAACCGGGGTTTGCAGGCGATACCCAGAATACGTTTGCAGACTAACTTCCCGCTGGGTCTGTTACGCGCCTGGAGCACCTGGCTGCCAGATGCCAATGCGCTGGTCTACCCACAACCAGAGGCAAATCCACCGCCCTTGCCGATGTCAGGTGCCGGGCAAAAGACAGAAGCGCCAGGCCATGCCGGTGATGAAGATTTTGCCGGTGTGCGTGCCTATCAGCCTGGCGACCCCATGAAACACCTGGCCTGGAAACAGATTGCCAAAGTCGATACAGCCCTGGGTGGCTCACTGGTGACCAAGCAATTCGCCGGAGGTTCTGGCAACGATGTCATGCTGGACTTTGCCGCACTGCCACGTAACCTCGATACAGAACTAAAACTTTCACGCCTGACCAGCTGGGTACTGGAAGCCGATCAGCGCGGCCTGACTTATGGCTTCAGGCTGGCGCATACGCAGTATCCGCCCACTACTGGGCCAGAGCACTGTGAAGCCTGCCTGCGCGCACTGGCGCTCTACGAGATACCAGCATCATGAAATTGCCAGTCTTCCGCACCATATTGTCACGCGACAAGGCAGATACCCTGCTGTTGATCTTTGCCTGCGTCTTCGTATTATTACCACATGCTGATCACGTCAAATGGTGGGTGAATGCCTCTTGCGCCCTGTTATTGACCTGGCGTGGATGGCTGACCCTGAGCGGACGCCGCCTGCCCCCTGCCTGGCTGCTGCTGCCAGTTGCCCTGATGATGATGGCCGGGGTCTATCTGACACACAGGACTTTTTTTGGCCGGGAAGCTGGCGTCACCATGCTGGTCTTGCTGCTGACCTGCAAGCTACTGGAAATGCATGCCAAGAGAGATTTGTTCGTGGTGATTTTTCTGGGCTTTTTCCTGTTACTGACGAGTTTCTTTTATCAGCAGAGCATCTTCGCCGCCATACTGACATTGACCGGGCTGTGCCTGTTGCTGACAGCGCAGTTATCCTTCCATTACACAGGTGTAGTACCGCCTTTACTGCAAAGGCTCAAGCTTGGCGCCAGCGTACTGGGGCTGGCAATTCCGCTGACCATCATCGCTTTTGTGCTATTCCCGCGCATACAGGGGCCACTGTGGGGTTTGCCAGGCGATGCGCAATCTGGCCGCAGCGGTCTGTCGAACTCAATGTCTCCAGGGAATATCAGCGAACTGGCACAGTCTGAAGAAATTGCCTTTCGAGTAAAGTTCGATAAATTCATCCCGGCCAAACCTCAGCTTTACTGGCGTGGCATCGTCATGAATAAATACGATGGGCGCAGCTGGTCTCAGGAAGAAAAAAGATCTTCCTATAAAACTGACCAGGACAAAAACTGGATTAAATATGGCGGCCAGGCCATACGCCAGGAAATCACGCTGGAAGCGAATGGGCAAAACTGGCTGTTTGCACTCGACATGCCCGCAGGCAAACCCGAACTGGACACCAATACAGGTACCGTTGCGATCATCAACAGACTGATGGAAACCCGGCGCGAGCAAGTCACCAATGACAGGCTTAAATACACGATAGAGTCGTATACCAGCTATGCTCTGGAAGCCAGCAGCAACCGCGAGATGGTGGCCGATTCGCTGAAACTGCCTGAAGGCTACAATCCACGCACCCTGGCTTTTGCTGCGACGCTGAGACAACAATATCCCGATGATATGCAGTTGATCTGGGCCATACTGAACTACTTCCGACGTGAAGCCTATTCCTACACGCTGGAACCACCGCGCCTGGGCAGGAATAGTGCCGATGAATTCCTGTTCGATACCAAGGCTGGTTTTTGCGAGCATTATGCCAGTGCCTTTGTCCTGCTGATGCGCGCCGCCAATATCCCAGCACGGGTAATTGCCGGCTATCAGGGCGGCAACCTGAATTCTGTCGATGGTTATCTTGAGATACGCCAGTCCGACGCGCATGCATGGGCCGAAGTCTGGCTGGAAGGTAAAGGCTGGCTCAGGATAGACCCAACGGCAGCCGTCGCACCGGAAAGGGTGCAGCGTTCACTCAATTATGCCGTGCCGCGCCAGGGCCTGGCGGGCCTTATGAACCTGAGCCCGGATGGAATTTCTTTTTTCAACCAGGTGCGCATGCAATGGAGTGCCGTCAATAACTCCTGGAATCAATGGGTATTGAACTACAACCAGAATACCCAGAGAAGCCTGTTGAACTCCATGGGCCTCATGAAAGTGGACTGGACACAACTGACCATGTTGTTTTTTGTCGCGACCAGCCTGATACTCGGCCTGATCTCCCTGCCCTTAATTCGCAACCGGCCACGTGTCACAGCGCTTGATAAGGTATACTTTTCTTTCTGTCGCAAGATGGAAAAAAAGACCGCAGCACGCGCTTTGCATGAGGGGCCAAAAACCTATCTGGAAAGATTGCGCAGCAGCCTGCCCGCAGCTGAATTTGAAAATGCCGAGCGTTTTCTGGCACTGTACGCAAGTGCCCGCTACGGCAAAGACCCAGGTCCGGAAAGCACGCTGATCCGGCGTTTGAAAACCTTGCTGGCAGCATGCCGCTAATTTTTAATAGACGTATTTTGATCTCTCTGACATCCCACGCATCACGCCAGCCAGGCATCCTGCTGAATAGCATTTACTCACTGATTATCGCAGTCGCCCTGCTCACCTCAGGCGCAGCCCATGCAACAGAAAAAAAACATGTGAAAAAGCCTGCAAGCAGCACGGGGGCAGCCAGCTCTTCCCCGGCTGTCAAGGCAAAAAAAGATGAAAGCCATTTTGAACAATGGAAGGAAGTATCCAGCTTCATCACAGAAATGGTCAGCAAGCATGGCTATACCGAAGCAGAATTGAAAGCCATCTTCAAGCAAGCCAGGTACATAGAAACCGCCAGGCAACTAATGCGCCCTGCTCCGGCAGGCAAACCCAAGAACTGGAAAGCCTACCGCGCCCGCTTTGTCGAGCCTTACCGTATTGAAGCCGGCGTCGCGTTCTGGGATAAATACGCCGATGCCCTCGCCAAAGCCGAGCAGGAATATGGCGTGCCGCCAGAAATCATCGTCGGCCTGATTGGTGTAGAAACCATCTTTGGCAAGCAGACTGGCGGTTTCCGTGTGATGGATGTGCTGACCACGCTGGCATTTGATTATCCCGACACACCGACGCGTGATGCACGCATGCAATTCTTCCGGGGTGAGCTGGAAAACATGTTGCTGATGTCCAGAGAAGCCTCGCTTGATCCTTTTGTGTTCAAAGGCTCTTACGCAGGTGCGATAGGCTGGCCACAATTCATGCCGGGCAGCATCAGGAAATATGCAGTCGATTTTGATGGTGACGGCAAGATCAACCTGACAGATTCACCTGTGGATGCGATAGGCAGTGTCGCCCACTATCTGGCAGTACATGGCTGGAAGCGCAATTTGCCTGTCGCGTTCCCTGCCACTCTGGTGTTGCATGAGAAAAATGAACAACTCAGCACGGCCCTGGGTAAAGGTTTGCAAGCCAGTTATCAGTTGCAGGATTTGAAAGCCATCGCGACAACAGCCAGTAGCGATGCGCCAACAAATATCCCTTACGGGCTTGTCGATCTGCAAAATGGCAATGACGCAACAGAGTACTGGCTTGCAACAGAAAATTTTTACGCCATTACCTTGTATAACCGCAGTTATTTTTATGCAATGTCAGTCTATGATCTGGGCCGTGTCATTGCTGCGGCCAGACAAAAATAATTCTCAGTTAATGTGGTTAACGCCGCATCACAGAGTGATGGGAGAAGAAGCTCGCAATTTAACAGATTTTAATAAACCAAATAAAATTGTTAATTTATGTTATTCTAGTAACTAATTACTGGAATAAACATTGCCATTCAGTATTTTCTAAACTAAAGTGCTGTTATCTAGTTGACACATTTACTTCTTAACTAAGCAAAGTGTCAAGAGATTTAACAATGGTTTGCTATTTTTCTGACAAGCAAATTATATTTTAAAGATACAATATTACCGTTTGATTAATTTTTTATTGAAGCAACTAATTAAGCGTCAATAAACTACACAGCGAGGTAATTATGGCAAATTTGACCCAGCTTGAATCCGATGAAATCGACTATGATCCAAACAATCTGTTGGATACTCTGATCAAGCAATTGCATTTGAAAAATGATGCAGCACTCTCCAGAGCATTGGAAGTGGCACCACCAGTAATCAGTAAAATCAGGCATCGTCGCCTGCCGGTCGGCGCATCACTGCTGATCCGCATGCATGAAATCAGCGATGTCAGCATCAAAGAATTGCGCGAATTGATGGGCGACCGTCGTGCGAAATTCCGTATCAGCGACAAGCAATTCAAACCAAAAGACGCAGCATAAGTCTTTAATTTGATCAGTGCTTGCTGGCCTGTCTGACCTTCGGGTTATCAGGAAAACTGCTACATTGAAAAATACCGAAAATGCGCCACAAGCGTGATTTCGGTATTTTTTTTCTTGTTTTTATTGTGCACCGGATTTATGACAGCTTGATGTAAAGCTGCGGGAGAAGTGCAAGAAAATTGAGTGCCTGGAGATTCCATGGCAGAGCGCCTTGACAATGCGCGCATGAATGGCAGCAGCTAAACCGCTCGCCCAGACCAGCTCACCACATCCCGCACTGCCCTTCATGATCTGACTATATGAGTAGCCATGTGAGTAGCCATGTGATTAGCGAAGTGATTAGCTATTTAACTTAGCTCTATGCCTTAGTCCTGTCACCTGCAGCTGCAAGATGTACCCGCTATCAACTCAGTCATACCCGCGATTAGATCAGCAAGCCACATCTTTGGCTCAATCAGCGAGTGCGGGACTGCACTCGCGATGATACGACTACTCAGGCCGGGAACACACCTGTCGACAAATACCTGTCGCCACGATCGCAAACAACAAAGACTATCGTGGCGTTTTCTACTGTCTGGGCAATACGCAAAGCAATTTCGCATGCGCCTGCGGCAGAAATACCACAAAATATACCCTCTTCCACGGCCATCCTGCGCGCCATTTGTTCTGCATCTGCCTGCGTGACTGACTCCACCTGATCGACTCTGGCTTTATCAAAAATCTTCGGCATGTAAGCTTCTGGCCATTTGCGTATGCCTGGTATTTGCGAACCTTCTTCCGGCTGCGCACCGACGATGCGTATCTGTGGATTCTGTTCCTTCAGATAAGCCGATACCCCCATGATGGTACCGGTAGTTCCCATGGCACTGATAAAGTGGGTGATCTTGCCCTTGGTGTCACGCCAGATTTCTGGCCCTGTTGTTTCATAATGCGCCAGCGGATTATCTGGATTGGCGAACTGGTCGAGGATCACGCCCTGTCCTTCTGACTGCATTTGCTCTGCCAGGTCGCGTGCATATTCCATGCCGCCAGTCTTGGGTGTCAACATGATTTGCGCACCATAGGCCGCCATGCTTTGACGGCGCTCTATGCTCAGGTTTTCTGGCATCAGCAGTATCATCTTGTAACCACGCATGGCCGCAGCCATGGCGAGGGCAATACCAGTGTTGCCGCTGGTGGCTTCTATCAGTGTGTCCCCAGGCTTGATACGGCCACGCTCTTCTGCCCTTTTGATCATGGACAAGGCAGGCCTGTCCTTGACGGAGCCGGCAGGATTATTCCCTTCCAGCTTGCCGAGGATGACATTATTACGTCGCAGGTTTTCATCGCCGGGTATGCGCTGCAATCTAACGAGCGGTGTATTGCCTATGGTGTCTTCGATGGTCAGATAGGTCATGGTAAACAGCTTAAAAACAGCTTAAAAAGACAAAGTCTTATTCTAAACGCAGTTACCTTAAGACGCTTGCCGCATAAGCAAGCAGTTTGTTTGAAAAATGCCCCGTCAAGGCTGATAAAAATCAGCTTCTCATAGACAAATCAAGCCTGCACAACCCGCTGGCATGCACTAATCGGGCTTATACAGAATTTAAATAAGCTAATAAAAAACCCCGGAATCACTTCCGGGGTTTTGTGAAACTGTCAGTTCAACAAAAGAACTGAAGAATCAGACTTATTTTGCGCTGGCCTTGGATGCTGCCGATGCCGCAGCAGAAGCTTTTGGTGCTGCTGGTGCCGCTGTTGCAGACGCTGCTGGCGCAGGTTTTTCTGCTTTCTCTGCTTTTTCTGCCTTGGCAGCAGCTTTATCAGCTTTTTCACCTTTGGCTGGAGCTGCGCTGGCCGCTGGTTTTGCTGCTGCACCAGGTTTAGCCTGACCGTTGACAGTCAAACCTGCTTCAGACAATTTAGTGGAGCTTTTTTCGCCTATGCCTTTGACGCGGCTTTCAAAATCAGCCCAATCCTTGAAGGCACCATTCTTTGTGCGTTCTTCAATGATGGCCTTGGATTTGGCTGGGCCTATGCCTTTGATACCATCGAGTGCAGCCTGGTCGCCTTTATTGACATCGACATCAGCGAATGCAAAACCAGTAGCAGCCAACAAAGCCATCAGGCCAAATATAATTTTCTTCAACATGCGAATACTCCCTCAATAATTGGACATTTTTTAAGCAAGATTTAAAGCGAATCTTTAAACGACATAGCCTGGTTTTTATCGCTGGCTATGTAGCTAACAACGGAACTGGGTTAATTCCGTTGACAAGTATTCCACAATTAAATGTCAATATGACTAATCGCCCAACCTGTCTATCAAAAAATCGATAAAACAACGCAGCTTGGGTGGCATCTGACGGCGGCTGGCATACACGGCATACAGGTTGCCGGTAAAACCCGGCTCATTACCTGCCACCAGTTGCAAGCGACCAGAAACAAGATCATCGCCTACCAGCCACTCGGGTAGAAATGCAGCACCCATGCCAGCCAGTACGCAGTGATAAGTGAGCGTGGTGTCACCGCATTTCATGACCGCATCCAGCTTTAAAGGCGCCCACTCTGTTTGGACCGGCAAGTGAAACCTTTCAAGCTGCACATAATTGGGCAATATCATTGCCACGTTGACGGCTTCGTCTTTGTTGCCAGCTTGCAGATTTTTTACAAAAGCCGGAGTGGCAACCAGGCGGAACTCGACTTTGCACAAAGACCTGGCGATCAGCGCTGGTGATGGCTCATCGGTCGCCCGCAACGCCAGATCAAAGCCGTCTGCGACCAGATCTACCATGTGGTTATCAAGATGCAGGTTCAGCCTGACCAGAGGATAATTTTCACGAAAATCTGCCAGCACCTTCGCAAAGCCAGGATTCGCACACCAGACCGGGGCGCTGATTTTCAATTCACCGCGTGGTGGCCCGCTCTCTTGTGCAACCGAGGCAACAGCAGCATCAAGAATGTCCAGCGCCTGCCTGCCCTGCGAAAAAAAATCCTTGCCCGCCTCAGTCAGACTCATGCTGCGGCTGCTGCGGTTGAGCAGTCTGGCACCGAGCTTGCGTTCCAGCCTGGCGATATGCTTGCTGACCATGGGCGCGGCCATGCCCAGCCTGTCAGCCGCTGCGGTAAAGCTGCCTGATTCGACAATCTCACGAAATACCCTGATGCCACTGATATCTAGTTCATCCATATATCACCTTCGGCTTTCCATACACCATAGTTGCACTTTTTGGAAACAATACAATTACTTTACCACCATCGATTTCCCAATCAGGAAACATTATGATGATTTACATGGGCTTCATGGAGTTAATTGAAAAAGCAAGCCCCGGCACCAAATGACCTGTGGAGGATACTCATATGAAATTGCCTACCTACTTTATTTCGCACGGCGGCGGCCCCTGGCCTTACATGGAAGACATGCGCAAAACCATGCATGTGCTGGAAGCATCACTGGTCGATATGCCACGGCAACTGCCGTACAAACCCAAGGCCATCTTGATGATCTCGGCGCACTGGGAAGAAAGCGCATTCAAGGTAATGACCAGCCCCTGGCCGGGCATGCTGTATGACTACGGTGGCTTTCCTGAACATACCTACAAGGTACATTACTCTGCGCCGGGTTCACCCGAGCTGGCAGAACGGGTAATGGGCCTGATCAAGGATGCAGGTTTGCCCGCACAGGCGGATACGCAGCGTGGCTTTGATCACGGTGCATTTGCGCCATTGGCCGTGATGTACCCTGAGGCTGATATGCCGGTCGTGCAATTATCACTGCGCAAAGGATTGGACCCGGCAGAACACTTGGCACTGGGGCGTGCGCTCGCCCCTTTGCGTGACGAGGGCATACTCATCATAGGCAGTGGCCTCAGCTACCATAACCTGCGCCGCTTTGGCCCACTGGCAAAAGAACCCTCATCAAGTTTTGATGACTGGCTGCAGGACAGCCTGATCGCCAGCAGCACGACAGAAAGAGTCAAGCGTCTGCTCAATTGGGAAGAAGCACCGGCAGCACGGGTTGCCCATCCGCGGGAAGAGCATTTATTGCCGCTGATGGTGGCCGTGGGTGCGGCAGAGGATGAAGTTGCCAGTTGTGTTTATCACGAAGAAAACATTTTTGGCGGCGTGGTGGCATCAAGCTTTCGCTTTGGGGCGATAGCCTGAAGTCTGTCAATACCTGCTGCTGGCTACTTTACCAGCGGCATGGTTTTGTAATCCACGCCCGCAGACCAGCGGCTTTCCCAGTGGCGAAGAAATGACTTCGCCAACTCCGGGTTACGCCAGAACACAATAACATTTTCACTGTTATCTTCTGCCGCATCACGGGTGTAATTGAAGCTGCCGTTCTGCACAGTTTGTTCATCAGCGATGATGTACTTGTCATGATGAATCGCATACACAGAAATGGTACGCGTAGCAATGCCTGCAGCAACGAGGCGGTTCAAGGCTGCCCAATTAGGTTTTTTCTGGTTACGGCGATAATCAACCAGCACCATGGTATTGACGCCGCGCTTTTTTGCGTCTAGCAGTGCCTTGACCACGGTTGGCGAACTAAACGAGTAGGCCGCCAATCTGATGCTGGAGGTAGATGTATTGATGACCTTGAGTACCAATTCCTCGGCCTTGGCATCTGGGGAAAAAGCGTTTTCAATCTGCGCAGACGATGCGTCCAACCTCATTCCGACGGGCATCTCGTCTGAGGGTGATGCATGACACGATGCTGCGATTAGCAAAGTCAGGCCCGACGCATGAACGAGTTGTTTGATACTCAAAGCAGACATAGCAAGCCTCTTTGCTTATATGTTTGAAATCAGGTCGCATGCACTGCTGCCTGGAAAATAACGACGAAATTCCCTCCCTTTCAAGGGGAGGGTTAGGGTGGGGATGGGTTTCGGTCGATTAACAATAGATGAATTTACGTCGGAAACCCATCCCCATCCTGGCCATTCCACCGCGCAGCTTGCAAGCTGCTTAGAAATTTGTGGCCCAAAGCTGCGCTTTGCGAATTCCCACAAATCTCCCCTTGAAGGGGAAGGAGCTTCAAGCATGACGGCTCACAACAGCAGTGAGGTCACATATATGTCTGTGCTCCTGGCATCCGGGTCATCAGATATCACTTATTGCACGGACTCAGGAAACAACTCTTCCCGCGTCACGGTAGCCGTACCCAGTTTGCCAACGACTATGCCACCAGCACGGTTGGCAATCACTACTGCCTCTTGCATGGACTTGCCTTGCGCCAGCATGACGGCCATGGTGGCGATGACGGTATCACCGGCACCAGAGACATCAAATACTTCACGCGCCATGGCGGGTACATGGGTCACGCCATCGGCAGTGAACAGGGTCATGCCTTCTTCTGAGCGGGTCAGCAGCAAGCCATCGATGTTTAAATCTGCGCGCAATTGCTGGGCCCTGGAGGTCAGCTCTTCTTCATTGGGCCAGTCGCCGATGATTTGCTTTAATTCAGACTTGTTCGGTGTCAGCAGGCTGGCACCAGCATAGCGTTTGAAGTCACTACCCTTGGGATCGACCAGCACGATCTTGCCTGCTGCCTTTGCTGCAGCGATCATGGCACTGACATTCACCAGGCTGCCCTTGGCATAATCGGACAAAACCACGACATCATAGCCCGTCAGCAAAGAATTGAAGCGATTCAGTTTGTCACGCAAGACATGTTCGGTCGGGCGCTCTTCAAAATCAATGCGCAACAATTGCTGCTGCCTGCCGATGACGCGCAGCTTGATGATGGTAGAGATTTGCTGGTCGCGACTGAGATAGGCTTCTATGCCTGAAGTTTTCAGCAAACGCTCCATGCTATTGCCTGCATCATCGTCACCAATGACGCCCATCAAGGCAGCCTGCACGCCCAGGGCGACAGCATTGCGGGCCACATTGGCAGCACCGCCAAGGCGCTCTTCACTTTTTTCTACGCGCACGATAGGCACCGGGGCTTCTGGTGATATGCGGTTGACTTCACCAAACCAGTATCTGTCGAGCATGACATCGCCAGCGACAAGAATACGCTTCGCCGCTATATCTTTCCTTGTATCTTTCCTCGCATCCATATTCTGCATTATTTGTTCGTCAATACGGAGCGGCCTATGCCGTGGTATTCAATGCCCAGCTCGGTCATGACCGTGGGTTCAAACAGGTTGCGCCCATCAAACACGACAGGCTGTTTCAGGCGCGTCTTGACTTCATCAAAGTCAGGGCTGCGGAAGGCCTTCCACTCAGTGACAATTGCCAGCGCGTCAGCATCAAGCAACGCATCCATGGGGTTGGCGGCATAGCGTATGGATGCCAGCAATTCTGGCGCATCGTAGAAATCCAGTTCAAATACGCGCTTGGCTTCCTGCATGGAAACCGGGTCATACACCGCTACCGTCGCACCTGCACGCAATAATTCACCGAGCAAGACGCGTGAAGAAGCTGCACGCATATCATCAGTATTGGGTTTGAATGCCAGGCCCCAGATGGCGAAATGACGGCCAGCGAGGTTTTCCCCAAAGCGCTGCTGTATCTTCTTGCCGAGCACTTGTTTTTGACGTGCATTGACAGCTTCTACCGCCTGCAGGATCAAAAGATTCAAACCATAGTCCTGCGCAGTACGTTCCAGTGCCTGCACGTCTTTAGGGAAGCAGGAGCCACCATAGCCGCAACCGGCATACAAGAAGCTGTGGCCTATGCGCGGGTCAGAGCCTATGCCGTGACGTACGGCTTCAATATCAGCACCAACATGGTCAGCCAGATTGGCCAGCTCGTTCATGAAAGAGATGCGGGTCGCCAGCATGGCATTCGCCGCATATTTGGTGAACTCTGCCGAGCGCACATCCATCCAGTAAGTGCGTTCATGGTTGCGGTTGAAAGGCGCATACAGCTTCTTCATCTGGCTGCGCGCTTTTTCACCTTGCGGTGTCTGGTCGCAACCGATGACGATGCGGTCAGGGCGCATGAAGTCTTCTACTGCCGCGCCTTCTTTCAAAAATTCCGGATTGGAAACCACTGAGAATTCTGCTGTCACCGTACGTGCCGTCAATTCAGCAGCGATGGCAGCACTGACGCGGTCAGCCGTACCGACAGGTACGGTAGATTTATCAACAACTACCTTGAAGTTCGTCATGTACTTGCCGATATTCTTGGCCGCTGCCACGACATATTGCAGGTCAGCAGAACCATCTTCATCCGGTGGTGTGCCGACGGCGATGAACTGCACATCACCATGCTTCACACTGGCTTCAACATCGGTAGAAAACTGTATGCGGCCAGCCGCGCGGTTACGCGCGACGATTTCTTCCAGACCCGGCTCATGAATAGGGATGCCGCCGTTATTGAGGATGTCAATCTTGCGCTGGTCAACATCCAGGCAAAACACATCATTACCCAATTCAGCCAGGCAGGCACCTGTGACCAGACCGACATAACCTGTACCAATAATTGTGATTTTCATTTTTTGATCACCAAATAAAAATAAGTCATTCTGTGCATCCAAATATCCTTCACCCACATAGAGTTTCAGATCACAGCCCTTATTCAAGATTCTTTACACTTAACGAGTATCCCTGAAGCCTTGCGCAAATCAAGCTGTGCTCAGGCATGACAGCGTTCATTAATTCATGACGTTCAGCTCTTCTGTCCGGCGCGGTGGGTAAGTTTCCCACTTACTGCAGCCAGGGCAATGCCAATAAAACTGCCTGGCCTTGAAACCGCAATTGGAGCACTGATAACGCGCCAGTTTTTGTGCATAGCCGTGCACCAGATTTTTGATGATGGCCAGTTCCGGCCGGACTTCAGGTGGCACTACCATGATACGGCCATCCAGCAATTTATCCAGGCCCAGCAGCGTTGGTGTGCGGCGCAATTCTTCACTGACCAGGCTATTGACGGCTTCTATACCTTCCAGCTCCAGTGTGGCCTTGAAAGCGACTTCCAGCAAATCTATTGACGGTGCCTCTGCCAGGTAATTCTTGAGCAGGTTCAATCCTTCTTGTGACTTGTCGAGCTTGCGGTATGCATCCATCAGGCGCTGCGCCACGAGTGCCACATGCGGCACGCTTTGCTGCTCTACCCTGCGCCAGGTGGACAAGGCTATTTCAGTATCGCCATTGGCCATATACACGTCACCCATGAGGATGATGGCGCGTACATTGTTGCGGTCTGCCGCCAGTGCTTTTTCAAGATTGGCCAGGGCCGCTTCTGTATTGGTATGCACCAGCTCATCCTGGGCAATTTCGCAATAGAATTGGGCGATTTCTTTTTGACGGCCGCCTGCACCACATTCCTGCAAGGCATTTGCTGCTTCTATCGCACGTGCCCATTCTTTTTCACGCTGGTAAATCTCCAGCAAGGCACGTCTGGCCTGGGCTTCAAACGGGCTGTTGACGAGCAGGTTGTAGGTTTCTTCAGCACGGTCAAGCAAACCGGCTTTCAGGTAATCCTGGCCCAGCTCATACATGGCCTGGGTTTTTTGCTCGGTGGGCAAATCTGGCCTGGCCAGCAGGTTTTGATGCACGCGGATAGCGCGTTCAGTCTCACCACGGCGGCGGAACAGGTTACCCAGGGCGAAATGCAAATCGACCGCTTCAGGATCCAGCCTGACGATGTCGATGAAAGCATCTATGGCCTTGTCTGGCTGGTCGTTCAGCAGGAAATTCAAACCCTTGAAATAGCCATGCGGCAGGCTGCGGGACTCAGAGATCAACTGACGTATATCGATACGCGCAGCACTCCAGCCCAAGGTGAAGAATAAGGGTATGCCTAGCAGCCACCAAATTTCAAATTCCATGTGTATTTCTTCTTATTGTTGAAAACAATGTCAGTTCAGATGCAAAGCCTGAATTGCCGATATGTCTTTGGCCAATCTTTGTTCGCAGGTCTCAATGTGCTGAAAGCTGCGCCCACACGTGTCAGATATTGCGAATGCTATCAGGCTGGGGCGCTTGTGTGCTGGCCCTTTGCGCGGCTTCACGTTCTTTTTCAATTTCTGCCAGGGTCTTTTTATGTTTGTGCAGGTCGCGTCTGTGACGGAATACCATAGGCACCATGGCCAGTGCGCCCAACGCAGCACCACCGGCAAAAAAAGCCAGCAGCATGATGACCAGGGGAGCAGATCGTTGAAAGCCAAAGAAATATTGCAGCGTGACTATCTGGTCGTTTTTCAAGGCAAAGCCAAAGAACAGGATAAACAGCACGATGGCGAAAAATCTTGAAATATATTTCATGTATGCATCCTTGATGGATAAGCGGAAAAATCGTCAATGAAGCAATTTATCCCGAAAAGAGCATTGTACTGAAAAAAAACGGCATATCGGAAAACCGATATGCCGTTTTTATCTTTGCGTCATCTAATAGGCTCAACATTCCGAGCTCAACAACCAGTCAGCCTGACTTAGTCATCGTGTATCGGTTGCCCCACCATGGCATCAACACGTTCGCGCAATTCCTTGCCTGGCTTGAAGTGCGGCACCCGTTTTTCAGGGACCATCACCTTGTCACCGGACTTGGGGTTACGACCTATCCGTGGTGGACGACTGTTCAGTGCAAAGCTGCCAAAACCGCGGATTTCTATGCGTTGCCCTGTTGCCAGGGCATCCGACATTGCATCCAGTATGGTTTTAACAGCGATATCCACATCTTTAGCTACCAGTTGCGGATATCGCTCTGCCAGACGAGCTATCAGCTCCGACTTAGTCATAGTAAAAACCTTATGACTTAATCTTAGTTTTTATTGTCGAGCTTGGCTTTCAACAAAGCGCCCAGGCTGGTTGTGCCGGATGCTGCGTTGGAATCAGTAACGGACATTTTTTGCATAGCTTCTTGTGTTTCAACGCTATCTTTAGCTTTGATAGACAATTGGATACCACGAGCTTTGCGGTCGATGTTCAATACCAAGGCTTCAACGCTGTCGCCGACTTTCAGGTGTGTACCAGCATCTTCCACGCGGTCGCGGGAGATTTCGGATGCACGCAGGTAGCCTTCAACGTCGTCTGCCAACTGGATTACTGCGCCTTTGGCTTCAACAGATTTAACTGTACCAACGACAACTGCACCTTTGTCGTTCATTGCGCAGTAGTTATTGAATGGGTCGCCTTCCAGTTGCTTAACGCCCAGGGAAACGCGCTCACGCTCAACGTCGATTGCCAGAACGATGGCTTCCAGTTCGTCACCTTTCTTGAAGCGACGAACAGCTTCTTCGCCTGTTTCGTTCCAGGACAGATCAGACAAATGTACAAGACCGTCGATGTTGCCAGACAAACCGATAAATACGCCGAAGTCAGTGATGGACTTGATCGCGCCGCGAACTTTGTCACCTTTCTTGTGGTTGATCGCGAAATCATCCCAAGGATTGGCTTTGCACTGTTTCATGCCCAGGCTGATACGACGACGTTCTTCGTCGATTTCCAGAACCATGACTTCAACTTCGTCGCCCAATTGAACAACTTTGTTTGGAGCAACGTTTTTGTTAGTCCAGTCCATTTCGGAAACGTGAACCAGACCTTCGATACCTTGCTCGACTTCAACGAACGCGCCGTAGTCGGTCAGGTTCGTTACTTTACCGAACAGACGTGTGTTCGCTGGGTAACGACGGGACAAACCTGTCCATGGATCGTCGCCCAATTGTTTTACACCCAGGGAAACACGGTTTTTCTCTTGGTCGAATTTCAATACTTTTGCAGTGATTTCCTGACCAACTGTCAACACCTCGGAAGGGTGACGTACACGACGCCATGCCAGATCAGTGATATGCAACAAACCATCGATGCCACCCAGATCAACGAACGCGCCGTAGTCAGTGATATTTTTAACAATACCAGTAACCACTGTGCCTTCTTTCAGGGTTTCCATCAGTTTTTGACGCTCTTCGCCCATGGACGCTTCAACAACAGCGCGGCGGGACAGCACAACGTTGTTACGTTTGCGGTCGAGCTTGATAACTTTGAATTCCATGGTTTTGCCTTCGTAAGGAGTTGTATCCTTAACTGGGCGTGTATCAACCAAAGAACCTGGCAAGAAAGCGCGGATGCCGTTCGTCAGAACAGTCAGACCACCTTTGACTTTGCCATTTACTGTACCAGTAACAATCTCGCCAGACTCCAGCGCTTTTTCCAGCGCGAGCCAGGAGGCCAGACGTTTAGCTTTGTCACGGGACAAAATTGTGTCGCCGAAACCATTTTCCAGCGAATCAATCGCTACGGAAACGAAATCGCCGATATTAACTTCCAGGTCGCCCTGGTCGTTTTTGAATTCTTCAACAGGAATAAAGGCTTCAGACTTCAAGCCAGCGTTAACGATCACGAAGTTGTGGTCGATACGGACGACTTCAGCAGAAATCACTTCACCGGAACGCATATCCTGACGTGACAGGGATTCTTCGAACAAAGCTGCGAAGCTATCTGCACCGGTTGCGAAATCTTGGGACATGAAAACAGTAGACATAGTATTTACAAGTTAGCCGGAACGGTGCAAAAGACACTATTTACCGGGTTAGGTTGAACATCCCTTTATTAACCTTGCGTCAATAAAGGCACTTGAAACGACACCTGCAAACTACACCAGATACTTAAATACTTACTTAAATAGCGTTGTTTGCCTGTGTTTGCGCATACCAGACCAGCACTTTATTGACCGCTTCTTCAGCAGTTAATTCAGATGTGTCCAGGATGATCGCGTCTGGCGCGGGCTTGAGCGGCGCTGTGGTGCGGGCACTATCTCTCGCATCACGTTCCATCAAATCTTTTACCAAGTTTTCCATATTAGCAGAAATTCCCTTTTCAATCAATTGCTTATATCGACGGCTTGCACGCGCCTCAGCACTTGCTGTTAAGAAAACTTTCAAGCTGGCATCGGGGAAGATGACTGTTCCCATATCTCGCCCATCTGCCACCAGACCAGGTGTATAGCGAAAAGCCACCTGCAAATCAACCAGCGCCTGGCGAACTGCTGGCAAAACAGCAATGCGGGAAGCAGCCACGCCGACTTCTTCTGCCCGTACGGCATCGGTGACATCAGCATCTTCAAGAAAAACATGGCCGTGGACAAAACGGCAAGGCAGGGTTCTTGCCATGCTGGCAATGGCAGCTTCATCTTCAAGCGCGATGCCATGGCGGGTAGCCATCAGGGCAGTCAGGCGGTACAGGGCACCAGAATCCAGGTAATGAAAACCCAGGTGCTTGGCTACCCTGTGTGCCACCGTACCCTTACCGGATGCGGTAGGGCCGTCTATCGTGATAACAGGACTTGGTACAGTCATAGATAACTATAAAAACCTTTAAAACAAATCTTGGTGATTAATCTTGGCAAAGACTTCAAAATAATCAGGGAAAGTCTTGGCCACGCATTTTGGATCATTGATGCGCATAGTAGCACCTCTGCGCGCCCGGCCATCGAGGGTGGCCAAAGAGAAGCACATGGCCATGCGGTGATCGTCATAAGTATCGATAGTCGCTGGCAGGATATGTTCAGGCGGCGTCACCGTCATATAGTCTGCGCCCTCTTCTACCATTGCCCCTAGTTTGCGCAATTCTGTTGCCATGGCAGACAGGCGGTCGGTTTCCTTGACGCGCCAGCTGGCAATATTGCGCAGCGTCGTGGTGCCATTGGCATACAAAGCTGCGACAGCTATCGTCATGGCAGCATCGGGGATATGGTTAAAATCCATATCTATGGCCTGCAAGACACCATTCGAGCCGGCTTCTATCCAGTTATCACCACGGGTAATGGTTGCGCCCATTTTTTCCAGCGCTTCGGCAAAACGCACATCGCCCTGTATGCTGGACTTGCCTACACCCTCGACCCGGATAGGGCCGCCAGCAATCGCACCAGCAGCCAGGAAATAGGAAGCAGAAGAAGCATCACCTTCAACGTGGATAACGCCAGGCGACACATAATGCTGGCCTTTTGTGACTGTGAATGCCTGCCAGCCATCACGCTCTACCGTCACACCAAATTTTTGCATGAGGTTCAGGGTAATTTCTATGTAAGGCTTGGAAATCAGCTCGCCTATCACTTCTATCGTCACATCATGCTCACGCGCCATCAAAGGTGCAGCCATCAACAAGGCCGTCAGAAACTGGCTGGAGACATTACCCTTCACTTGCAAACGCTGGGCATGGATATGGCCACGGCGTATATGCAGGGGCGGGTAGCCAGGATTGCCGGTATATTCTATCTGCGCACCGGCTTCATTCAGCGCATCAACCAGGTCACCAATGGGACGTTCGTGCATGCGGTGCACGCCGTGGATGGTGTAGTCACCACCCAATACGGCCAATGCACCAACCAGCGGGCGTATCGCAGTGCCGGCATTACCCATGAACAAATCAGCCTGGTGTTTGGGGAAATGACCTTTGACACCCTCTACCGTGTAATTCTGGCTATCGCCATCCTGCTCCCAGTGCACGCCCAACTGTGTCAAGGCGTTCAGCATGACCAGGGTGTCATCGGATGCCAGCAAATCCATGATCTGGGTCTTGCCTTCTGCCAGCGCCGCCAGCAAAAGAGTGCGATTGGAAATACTTTTGGAACCCGGCAATTTGACTGTGCCCTGCACCTGCATCACTGGTTGCAGATCGAGGTAATGCGGATAATGTTTGCTTGCTTGTGTCATGGTCGTATTCAATTCTGAGTTTGTCGATGTGGAGAAGAGCGTAGCCCTGTCAATCCCCACCTTCACGCTGCTGTTTCTCGGCTGCCTCAATGGCGCTGATCCAGTTATGGCGCGCACGCTGGGCATTGGCGTAAATACCTTCTATACCGTCACTGTCGGCATCCACCAGATGCTGGCGCAAGATGGACAGGCGGGCGGTATACGAATCCAGTTCCTGCAGCATCGCAGCCCGGTTCGCCAGGCTGATGTCACGCCACATTTCCGGTGATGAACCGGCAATGCGGGTAAAGTCGCGAAAGCCACTGGCGGCATACTGGAACAAGGTATCTGCATGCGGTTTGCGGGCAATATCATCGACCAGGGCATAGGCCAGCAAATGCGGTAAATGGCTGACTGCGGCAAACACAGCATCATGCGATGCTGGGTCCAGATGATGGATGATGGCACCGCATTGTTGCCATGCCCATGCCACTCTCGCCACGTCAGCATCGCTATTTTCTGGCAGACGGGTGATGACGGCCTTTTTGCCGACATACAAATCCACCAGTGCAGCCTCAGGCCCATTCAATTCACGCCCGGCTATCGGATGAGCTGGTACAAACTGCGCGATCTTTTCAGCCAGGCTGGCGCGTGCAGCGGCAACCACATCGGCCTTGGTGCTGCCAGCATCCGTGACTATCGTACCCGGCTGCAGGTGAGGATAAATCGCCTTCAATATCGCACCGGTTTGTGCCACTGGCGCTGCAATCAGCACCAGGTCACAGTTACGCAATGCCTGCTCGGCATTCAAGGCTATTTCATCGATGATGCCCAGTTGCTGCGCTTTTTCCAGCGAAGCCTGGCTGCGCCCCACTCCAACTATCTGCTCAACTGCCCCTGCTTTTTTCAAAGCCAGGGCAAATGAACCACCAATCAAACCTACGCCAAAAATTGCTATGCGTTGAAAAGCTTTTTGCATCAGGCACTCACACTGTACAAGGGTAAGAACCCAGCACCTTGAAGAAGGCTGCCTTGTCATTTAGCTCAGCCATGGCAGCTTCTACCTTGACATCCATCACATGGCCTTCTACGTCTACATAGAAATAATATTCCCAATTGCCGGTACGTGCAGGGCGTGACTCAAAGCGCGTCATCGAGACGCCATGTTTTTCCAATGGTGCCAGCAGATTGTAGACAGCACCCGCCTTGTTCGGCGTTGCCAGCACGATGGACGTCTGGTCCTTGCCGCTAGGCGTAGTACGCAAGCGACCAATGACAGCAAAACGGGTACGGTTATGCGGGTCATCCTGGATATGGGCGGAGACTATGCCCAGATTATACTGATGACCGGCAATTTCACTGGCAATCGCCGCCACCGTGTAATCACCACTGGCCATGCGCGCGGCTTCTGCGTTCGATGCCACGGCATGTCTTTCCACATGGGGGAAATGCTGATTCAACCAGGCCTGGCATTGTGCCAAAGCTTGCGAATGGGCACAGATACGGCTGACGCCTTCCATATTGCCAGACTTGCTCATCAGGCTATGCTGTACCGGTATTGCCAGCTCACCACTGATGGCCAGGCTGGTTTGCAAAAGTAAATCGAGGGTGCGGTTGATCGCGCCCTCCGATGAATTCTCGATAGGCACGACGCCAAAGTCTGCCGTGCCTGCTTCGGTCGCACGGAAAACTTCATCAATAGATACGCAAGGCAGAGGCTGGATGGCATGACCAAACTGCTTGTAGACAGCCTGCTCGCTGAAGGTGCCGACCGGGCCAAGGAAAGCCACGACCACACGGCGCTCCAACGCGCGACAGGCCGACATGATTTCGCGGAAAATCAGTTGTATGTCATCGCTCAGCAAAGGGCCGGGATTGCGTTCAGCCACGCCGCGCAAGACTTGCGCTTCACGTTCAGGGCGAAACACTGGCGCATTGGTTTCTGCCTTGACATGGCCAACTTCTTCAGCCACGCGGGCGCGCTGGTTCAGCAAATCCAGGATTTGTGCATCGATGGCATCAATCTTGATGCGCAGGGGGAGTAATTTATTGTCGCTCATAATGACCTAAAAACCGTGTTTGATAGGGTGTGGACAGGCAGTAATACTGTAGCGCATGACTGCCATGCCGGATATGCTTTTTTCGCCGGGCTTTTGACCTGGTTCATCAGCGCCACGGTTTCCAGGTGATGGTGAGTACCATGCTCAGAAAGGGCTGACGATGAAAATAATTAGCGGCGTCTGTCTATAGTAAACAAAACAGACGCAGCATGTCTTAAATGCTTTTTTTAAGCCCAGGGCTTATGAATTTCTTTTGGCGAAATCCTGCATAAAACTGATCAGGACTTGCACACCTTCTATAGGCATGGCGTTATAAATCGAGGCACGCATGCCGCCTACTGATTTATGGCCTTTCAATTGCAACAGGCCATTCGCCTTGGCTTCTGCCAGGAATGCCGCATTCAGGCTTTCATCTTTCAGGTAAAAAGGCACATTCATACGCGAACGGCTGCCCTTCTCTACCCGGTTTTCATAAAAACCTGTGGAATCCAGGTAGTCATACAGCAGGCTGGACTTGGCAATATTCTTTTGCTCCATCGCCGCCACGCCACCCTGCTGCTTGAGCCACTGGAACACCAGGCCCGCGATATAAATCGCATAAGTTGGCGGAGTGTTGTACATGGAATCATTGTCGGCAACGATTTTCCAGTCAAAGGCAGACGGGCAGATGGGCAAGGCATGGCCGAGCAAATCTTCCCGTACGATGACAATGGTTAAACCTGCCGGGCCAATATTCTTTTGCGCACCACCAAAGATGACGCCGTATTTCGATACATCAATCACGCGCGACAGAATGTGCGAAGACATGTCGGCAACGATAGGCGCTCCACCGGTTTCTGCCGCCACATCGGGGGCAAACTGGTATTCGACACCATCGATGGTTTCATTGGTACACAGATGCACGTAGGCAGCATCTGGTGTCAGCTTCCAGCTGTCACGTGGCGGCACTGTGGTGTAGCCGCTGGCTTCACCAGAAGCAGCGATGTTCGCATTACCGTATTTTTTTGCTTCCTTGATGGACTTGCCCGTCCAGGAACCGGTATGCACAAAATCTGCCGTTGCAGGCTGCGGCTTGCGCCCCATCAGATTCATGGGGACGATAGCGTTTTCGCACAGGCCACCGCCTTGCAGGAACAGTATCTTATAATTGTCCGGCACCGCCAGCAGCTCGCGCAAATCGCTTTGCGCAGCGGCGAGGATGGACATGAACTCTGGCCCACGATGGCTCATTTCCATGACGGACATGCCACTGCCATGCCAGTCCAGCATTTCGGCAGCAGCTTGCTGCAATACCTCTTTCGGCAATACTGCCGGGCCTGCAGAGAAATTGTAGATCGTCGTCATGATGGCTTACTCCGCTGCGTCGGCTTCTGGTGCGCTACCTTCTGCTTCATTTGCGCCAGTATCAGCATCAGCACCGCCAGCTTCCAACGCCGCATCCACATCCGCATCTGTTTCCACGATACGCTGCAGACCAGACAGCTTGGTGCCATCTTCCACCGCAATCAGGGTTACGCCCTGGGTTGCGCGGCCCATTTCACGAATCTCGGAAACGCGGGTACGAATCAGGATGCCACCAGTAGTGATCAACATGATTTCATCGGTAGTGTCGACCAGAGTAGCGGCTACCACCTTGCCGTTACGCTCGGAAGTCTGGATCGCGATCATACCCTTGGTACCGCGGCCATGACGGGTGTATTCAGTGATAGGCGTACGTTTGCCGTAACCGTTTTCAGTCGCTGTCAACACAGACTGCTGTTCATTTTCAGCTACCAGCAAGGCAATAACCTGCTGACCTTCATCCAGGTTCATACCGCGCACGCCACGGGCTGTACGGCCCATAGGACGTACATCGTTTTCATCAAAACGTACTGCCTTGCCGGAATCAGAGAACAGCATGACGTCATGCTTGCCATCAGTCAGCGCAGCGCCGATGAGGAAATCACCTTCGTCCAGATCCACCGCGATAATGCCGGCTTTACGTGGATTGCTAAAGTCAGTCAAAGGTGTTTTCTTGACCGTGCCCAGGCTGGTGGACATGAAGACATAATGGTCTTCAGGGAAAGTACGGTTGTCGCCAGACAAAGGCAGGATGACTGTGATTTTTTCACCGTCCTGCAATGGGAACATGTTCACGATAGGCTTGCCGCGTGAAGTACGCGAGCCTTGTGGCACTTCCCATACCTTCAGCCAGTACATGCGGCCACGGTTACTGAAGCACAGGATGTAATCATGGGTATTGGCAACGAAGAGTTGCTCGATCCAGTCATCATCCTTGGTTGCTGTCGCCTGCTTGCCACGGCCACCGCGTTTTTGCGCACGGTATTCAGACAAGGGTTGCGACTTCATATAACCGGTATGCGACAGGGTCACGACCATGTCTTGCGGCGTGATCAGGTCTTCTGTACCCAGATCGGTAGCGTTATGGGTGATTTCTGAACGGCGTACGTCTTTATTGCCTTCACCATATTCATTGCGGGCCAGGGTCAGTTCATCAGTGATGATGACGGTGACGCGTTCTGGCTTGGACAAGATGTCCAGCAAATCGGCGATCTCGGCCATGACGTCTTTGTATTCATTGACGATCTTGTCTTGTTCCAGACCAGTCAGGCGTTGCAAACGCATTTGCAGGATTTCTTGCGCCTGGTCGTCAGACAGTTTATACAGGCCATCTGGCTGTATGCCGTAGTGCTTGGGCAAATTCTCAGGGCGGAAGGCATCAATGCCACCAGAATTGTCAGCCGCTGTACGCGTCAGCATCTCACGCACCATGGAACTGTCCCAGGCGCGGGTCATCAATTCCTGTTTCGCAATAGGCGGCGTAGGCGCAGCGCGGATGATGGCGATAAAGTCATCAATATTCGCCAGCGCAACCGCCAGGCCTTCCAGTACATGACCACGTTCACGTGCCTTGCGCAGTTCAAACAGGGTGCGGCGCGTCACCACTTCACGGCGGTGCGACAGGAAGCAGGACAACATTTCCTTCAGGTTCAGCAATTTTGGCTGGCCATTCACCAGCGCCACCATGTTCATGCCGAAGGTGTCTTGCAACTGTGTCTGCTTGTACAGATTGTTCAGCACTACATCAGGTACTTCGCCGCGCTTGAGCTCGATGACCACGCGCATGCCCGATTTATCGGATTCATCGCGGATATCAGAAATACCATCGAGCTTTTTGTCACGTACCAGTTCAGCGATACGTTCCAGCAGGGATTTTTTATTGACCTGGTATGGCAGCTCATCAACGATCAGTGCCGTACGGTTTTCTTTGCCAAATTCTTCAAAGTGCGTCTTGGCGCGCATGACCACGCGGCCACGACCAGTGCGGTAACCATCGCGTACGCCAGAGACGCCATAGATAATGCCGCCGGTAGGAAAATCAGGCGCAGGGATGATCTCGATCAACTCGTCGATCGTGCAATCGCTATTGCGCAAGACATGCAGGGCGCCGTTGATGATCTCGGTAATATTGTGTGGCGGTATATTCGTCGCCATACCCACCGCGATACCGGATGCGCCGTTGATCAGCAGATTCGGGATGCGGGTAGGCAGAACTGAAGGCTCTCTTTCCTTGCCATCATAGTTGGGGACGAAATCGACAGTTTCTTTCTCAATATCTGCCAGGATTTCATTAGCGATCTTGTCCAGGCGGCACTCGGTGTAACGCATCGCCGCAGCATTGTCGCCGTCGATGGAACCAAAGTTACCCTGACCATCGACCAGGGTATACCGCAGGGAAAAGTCTTGCGCCATACGCACCAGCGTGTCGTAAATGGAGGCATCGCCATGGGGATGGTACTTACCCATGACTTCACCCACCACACGCGCACATTTGACGAAGGGGCGGTTATAGACATTGTTCATTTCGTGCATCGCGAACAATACGCGACGATGCACAGGCTTTAAGCCATCACGCACATCCGGCAAAGCGCGACCTACGATAACGCTCATCGCGTAATCGAGATAGCTTTTGCGCATTTCTTCTTCAAGGGAAATCGGGAGTGTTTCTTTTGCGAATTGATCCATTGGCGGCCGGCGAATTAGAGCTTGGTTAATTAATAACGTCTTTAATAACGTCCTTAATTAAAATCCAATAAGTGAAATCCAATAAGTGAAATCCAATAAGATTTTATTAAGACTGTTAAAGACTGACGTTTAACTCTTGATTCTAACATGCCTCCTACGCTGAATTCCATTTATAGCAATTAAGTCAGGCAAACACTGGCAATAGCCAGCCAAATAGCCAACTGGCGGCGTGCAACACTGTCATTCAAATGACAGCCGGGGTGTAAATTTATATGATTTAATCAAAAGCATAATAAAAACACCTGACAAATAATTAATATCCCCACGGAGACAACCATGTTAAAAAATTTGACAGCACTTTTTGTGCTCGCAGCATTCGCCCTGCCCGTCTCAACAGCCCTGGCCCAAACCGCTACAGCACCAGCATCATCGGCACAAACTGGCGAAGCCCCTGCATCTGCCGCAATTGCCACCCCGGCTGCAACCCCAGCAGTTACTCCACCCGCCCCAGCCCCTGCTGCTGCACCCAAACGCTGCGACTTTGCCCTCACTCTGCAAAGCGATGAAATTTTTGAACAAAAAAAATCCGTACAATTATCTGTACTGAATGATAAGGGTAAAGAGCGCATAGACAATGAAGTCATGGCCAAGCTGGCCACCTGCGCCAAAGTCGATCTCATTGTCGTCAGTGGTCATACCGACCTATCAGGCAGCCATGCGCAAGCCCAGAAATTATCTGAAAAGAATGCCGATGCCGTAGTCGCCTACCTGGGCAGCAAAGGCATCAATGCCCCTATGGAAACCATGGGCATGGGCAAAACACAACAGATCAAGTCTTGCGATGACAAGTTACCCAAGGCAAAACTGGCAGAATGCCTTGCACCAAACAGGCGCATCGTCGTCGAAGGACGCGGTCTCGCTAAATAATTTCGGTGCAAAAATCCTTCGCTTTTCTGGTCAAAAACAAAACATTTCTGCTCCGGAACTGGTATTAGCTTGCCAAAGCATACATTTCGTTGTCAAAATACGACATATTTAACTAACTGTAACTTTGTCGATTTAACAATTTTCGTCTTTATATTGATGATTATGGCAAAATAGAACGAATGCTGATTTATGGCTGACATGATGTTTGACGAAATAGTAATGTCATCATCGCCGTGGTACTATCTGGTTTTATGCAGTAATTTGCGCAGTTCATCTGCGGTAATAATCTCACCCGAGAGGAGAAATATGAAAAATTTAGTCAAGCTCGTTATCGCAGCGTCCGCAGTAGCATCCTTTTCTGCTTCCGCACAGCAAGACATTATGGCTAACAAGCCACACAGCGCCTATGTACAAGATGGTCGCGGTGTAATTGCACGTGACCCATTTGGTCTGTGCTGGCGTACTGGCTACTGGACTCCTGCTGACGCAGTTCCAGGTTGCGATGCACCTTTAGTACAACCAGCTCCACCAGCACCACCAACACCAGCACCAGCTGTTGTTCCAGTTGAACCACCGAAACCGGTTGTTCCACCTGCACCTACTTCTGAAAAAGTAACGTTTGCAGCTGACGCATTCTTTGACTTTGACAAAGCTGTTCTGAAACCAGAAGCTAAAGTCAAACTCGACGACATGGCATCCAAACTGAAATCCATCAACCTGGAAGTCGTTATCGCTGTTGGTCACACTGACTCTGTAGGCTCTGAAGAATACAACCAAAAATTGTCTATTCGTCGTGCTGAAGCTGTCAAAGCTTACCTGGTAAGCAAAGGCATCGAAGCCAACCGTGTTTACACTGAAGGCAAAGGCAAAAAACAACCAGTAGCTGACAATAAAACAGCTGATGGTCGCCAAAAAAATCGTCGCGTTGAAATCGAAGTTGTTGGTACACGCAACGTTAAGTAATTCAGTACTTGAAGCCTGGCTTCTGAAAAACCCGCTTCGGCGGGTTTTTTTATTTGTGGCTCGCGCCATTCATTCTTGCTTAAGGCCGGAAACGCTCCCAGAGTATTTCCATACTATGTTTATTTTCCGTCAATGCGGTACAGCCCTGAATCGCCTACAATAGCGGTTTCGCAGCTCATGCCCCGACCCGGCACTTCAAACCACATCATGTCCACCTTGAACGCTGATCCCGCAGAAATCCAGAAATTTAGTGAACTTGCCCATCGCTGGTGGGACCCCAGCTCTGAATTCAAACCACTGCATGAAATTAACCCACTGCGACTGGAATGGATCAACCAGCGTGTACCGCTGGCAGGCAAACAAGTCATCGACGTAGGTTGTGGCGGCGGTATCCTGGCCGAATCCATGGCAAAAAAAGGCGCGACCGTCACCGGCATAGACCTGTCTGACAAGGCCCTCAAGGTAGCCGACCTGCATGGACTTGAATCTGGCGTGAGCGTGCGCTATAAAAAAATCGCTGCCGAAGACATGGCAGAAGCAGCAGCTGGCCAGTTTGATATCGTCACCTGCATGGAAATGCTGGAACATGTGCCCGACCCCGCATCCATCATCAAGGCCTGTGCAAAAATGGTCAAACCAGGTGGACATGTGTTCTTCTCCACTCTCAACCGCAATGCCAAGGCCTACCTGTTTGCCGTCATCGGCGCAGAATACCTGCTGCAAATGCTGCCCAAGGGCACGCATGATTACGCCAAATTCATCACCCCGGCAGAATTGTCGCAAGACATACGCAATGCAGGCATGGAATTACATGCGATGAAGGGCTTGAGTTATAACCCCCTGACCCAAATCTACTCGCTGAATGCTGATACCAGTGTCAACTACATGGTTGCCTGTACACGTCCGCTGTGAAGCCAACAAAACGCCTTCATCCATCATGAAGGCGTGTTTTTGATTTTTTATTATGCAAACTCCACAAGCAATCCTGTTTGACCTCGACGGTACATTGGCAGACACCGCCCCTGATCTCGCAGCCGCCGTCAATGTCATGCGAGAAAACAGGCAACTGGCACCTGTTCATTATCAAAGCTTGCGCCCCCATGCATCCGCCGGTGCCCGTGGCTTGCTGGGCGCGGGTTTTGGCATCAAGCCAGAACACCCTGATTACGAAGCGATGCGCGTTGAATTTTTGAACCAATATGAATCCGCCATTGCCGGGCACAGTAAACTGTTCAAGCAAGTGCCAGACCTCTTGCGCGGTCTTGATGTCATGGGCGTATCCTGGGGCATAGTCACCAACAAGGCCATGCGCTTTACCCGCCCGCTGATCCCGCTGCTGGATTTACAGGAAGCGCGCTGCGTGATTTCTGGCGACACCACCCCTCATTCCAAGCCCCACCCGGCCCCCTTGCTGGAAGCAGCAAGACAACTAGGCATACGCTCAGAAAACTGCTGGTACGTAGGCGACGACCTGCGCGACATACAGGCAGCCGAAGCCGCCGGCATGACCAGCATCGCCGCCGCCTGGGGTTATTGCGGCGCGACCGAGCCCAAACACTGGAAAGCCGACGCCATCATCGACAGCCCACTGGAGCTGCTGGAACTGGTACGCGCCAAACATTTACAGGCCATGGCCTCTTGAATACTGCAGGACTACCCCTAAATGGGGTATACTGATAAAGCTTTGGGGACGACCAGGTTTCGACGGGGGTTGCAAAGCAGCGCAGGGCATACCGAGGCCAGACTACCTCGTAAATACAATCTGAACTATATAACTGCAAACGATAACTCGTACGCATTAGCCGCTTAATACCGGCTAACCTTACACCACTTCGTCCATAGGGTGGGCTGGCAACAGCAGTAAGGACATTCATATGGAATCGTCTTGAGCCGGGTTACTTGACTCTCGATTAAATAATAGGTAACTCGTCCTGCCGCAGCGTGTGCGTCCGCGTCGTCAGGATTAAATCAAATGGCAGCACTAAGTATGTAGAACTGTCTGTAGAGTGCTTTCGGACGCGGGTTCGATTCCCGCCGTCTCCACCAAAATACAAAAGTCACCCAATTTATTGGGTGGCTTTTTTATTTTGATGATCTGTGTAAATTGAATCCGCGGGACGTGGGGATGAGTGTGGGCAGGTGAAAGCACCTGCGTGCTTCAATTTTTAAAATTGAAGCCGACTATTAACTGATTAACATTTCTCAATGCGCGGAGCAATAAGCGTAGCATTTTGTTTTCTTATGAAGTCAAGGTAAATCTCTTCATTAGTAGTCATATAAATTACATCGATTGGCGCCATTAAGCCTAGCGAGGAAAAATGTTCCTTTAACTCAGCAAGGCCATTCACCGACTCATAAACCACCAAGATATCCACATCTGAAACCTGGGGTTTGCTAGTTAAAATTGAACCGAATAAATAAATCTTTCCTCCAGTAAATGCAGTAGCGGCATCCAAGATGAAAGAGTAAATTTCAAGCAGTAATTCCTCTTTTTTAACTATTTAAGGCTCCTAGTAACTGCCGAACATCTACGATTCGAACCCCTGCACTTCTGGCAGCGTCAATGGCTTCGGGCGTGACACGTCCATTTGGATTATTAACAAGAATGGTTCGACTTCTTCCGAATCTCTGAATATTATCTCTGATTACATCGGCGGTGATTTCATACTCGTTTATAGCCAAAACTTGATACGCAGCCATCGTGTGCCGATGAATAAGAAACGTATTGTTATTCAACATCTCTACACGAGAAACGGCATCATGTTGAGACAACGCTCGAAAAATAAATCTCCTCTCCGGGCAGATATATCCTCGCAAGTCTTTTTGATTGACCGCCCTAAGCAAATCTCCAATCCCCCCAAGTCCAACCGGGACATTATAGGCAAAATTTATAAGATCCCCATCGAAAAGTGCATCCTTGGGTATGTTTAAAATAAATTCTACATCTGGTCGGCGAGCTGCAGTCGGAATATTAGCCAATCCTGCGACACGCAGCGACATAACCGCGACCAAAACAGAGCCCATCTCTTCAATATCTAGCTCGATCAGATTGTTTTCTAGGGCACGCACGCTTGAAACATGCTCGTGTGACAATTTGCCCGCAACCCAATTAGTGCTGCCATCTGTGACTGTCATGTGTTAACTCATTCGAATATTTTATTAAGTTGCTCCGGAAATCGTTCACCACTGTGCAAAGCACCTCCTAAATGCTTTGCCTCAAAGTCATTAACATGCTCGCGAAAAGTCTCAATGATGAGGAATTCCTCCTCGCGAAGTAAAGTGCGATTGGCATCAAGAATATCTAGAATTTTTCGGTTGTTGGGGATAATGCTTTCCCTTATTTTCCGACGCCATTGAGTTGGTACTGAACTTTCTGGATTAAATCGCTCGTCTGTATTTGGTCCGTATTTATCAAAAATTGCTCTATTTCCCAAAAGAAGTGGGACTATTGCGTATCTTGCTTCTTTTCTGGAAGGGAAAAGTTTTATCCCAAATAGAACTGCTAGCTTTTCCTTATGCCGTCTTTTCCATTCAAGAATCAATCCTTCCGAGAACTTATCCTCAGCCTTATCAATCGTTGTGTGACAATTTGGACAAAGCAAAAGAAGATTTTCATATCTGCTTCGCTCCTCATCGGTTAGTTTCGCATCCGCACGAGGGCCTTTGTCTCCTGCGCTAATGATATGTGCGATCTCGGCAATGTGAATAACTTCATCATCAAATTCTTTAAATATTGGCTCAGAGCAATTGGGATTAGCACAATAGCCTCCAGAATCCGCAAACAAACGAAGCTTGGTAATTGGTGTCGGCGCAATCCGGCCATGTGAACAAATCATGTTATAGCTTTCAGTATTATTGAAATGGCTCAACGAGCGCCGCCAGTCACATTTCGAAGACCCTAGCGGCTTCAAATTCATAAGCTTTTGAACAGCTCTTCAACAGAAATCTCAGCATCGGTCAGTTCCCAAGTAGAGAATACTGTGCTTATTCTTCGATGAAGTTATCCTGCTTAGCTGCAATATATACATCCCAATCTTTGCGTGACAATCATTACAAAATACTATATGTGATGAATGTTGTCTAGTTGATCAGAATTTAACCCCAACATCAACGTCATCCCATCCTGCGGCGACACCTGAAAACCATAGTATTCATAAAACGCCTTCGCCCTGTCATTCAAGGCATGAACCAGCAAAGCGCGCACGCCCGTGTTTTGTGCGACAAGTAATGCCCGGTTCACTGCATCCTGCAAAAGAGCTGCCCCCAGCTTAATGCCTTGCGCCTCGCGATCGACCGCAAGGCGACCAAGAACCAATACTGGAATGGGATCAGGCATATTGCGGCGTATATTGCCGGTAGCAAGCTGATGAGCAACTGCCCCTGCAGCCATGGCGTAATAGCCGCGCACCTTGGTTTGCTCATCAAGCACGACAAAGCATCTGCTGGCGCCCGCGAGTTGATTACTCATGGCGCGACGCTTGAGCCAGTCATCCAGTGATACTTCACCGCAGGAAAATTCGTCCAGCTTGTGGCCGGCCGCCAAAGGCTGGGGCGAAGACAAAACCAACATCATTCGGGCTTGCCCCAAGGCGCCTTCACAGCCTTCAGTCGCTCAAGGCCAGGATTAGATGCTGCCGGAGCATCAAGCATGGCATTAAATTGGCGGAATTTTTCATCATCAAGATTGAAGAAAACCTGATCCAGCAACACAGCTTGAGCACGTTCACAGGCTACTTCAAGCATGAAATCTGAACGGTTTTTACCCAACAAGTTGGCAGCCTGATCAATGAGATCCCTTTGCTCTGGCAAGGCACGGATATTAATTGCAGCAGCACGCATAACTCACCTCCTCGTAATGACAATAGATATACACGATAATCAATTGTATAGCTGTTGTCAATACAATCCATAACTACATGCAACCGACAAGTGATAAAACTTTGGGCTCATACTGACGCATCATTATTAACTATACATGACAACCCCCATCTTTATACAGTAGGATTATTGCCTGCCCATATACCAATTTGAATAGCGAGCAAGCCTGCATGTCCCTGGACTTTTCTACTCTGTCCGCCCTGCGCACTCATCATCCCGCCTGGCGCTTGTTGTGTTCTGACCATGCGCCCTTGATTGCCAGTTTTTTGCATCGCATCTTTGTCGCGCCCAATGTAAGGGTTGTGAGTGCCGCTGATCTGGCTGAGATGCTGGAAGATGAATTGTTTGCCCTACGTGAGCGTCTGGGTGAAAACGAATTCCCCAAGCGGGCGCAGGAGTATTTGAATGACTGGGCTAGCCCGGATAAAGGCTGGTTACGCAAATTCTATCAACAGGGCTCGGACGAGGCACAATTTGACCTGACACCAGCGACAGAAAAAGCCATCAACTGGCTCAGCAGCCTGACTGAGCGCAGCTTCGTCGGTACTGAGTCACGCTTGCTGACCTTGTTTGACTTGCTCAAGCAAATGAGTGAAGGTAGCGAAGTTGACCCCGCAAAGCGCATCGCCGAGTTGCAAAAGAAACGTGAAGACATTGATGCGGAGATTAGCCGGGTCTTAAGCGGTGATCTGGGCTTGCTGGATGACACGGGTATCAAGGACCGCTTCCAGCAATTCATGCAGATTTCACGTGATCTTCTGACGGATTTTCGTGAGGTTGAATATAACTTCCGCCAGCTTGACCGGCGGGTGCGTGAGCACATCGCTTTGTGGGAGGGTTCCAAGGGAGCCTTGCTGGAGCAGATCATGGGTGAGCGTGATGCGATCAGCGACTCAGATCAGGGCAAGAGTTTTCGTGCCTTTTGGGATTTTTTGATGTCCAGCCGCAGGCAGGAAGAACTGACGCAGTTGCTCGATCACGTACTTACGTTGACACCTGTACAGGAACTTGCACCTGGACCACGTACCAGGCGTGTGCACTATGACTGGCTGGAAGCGGGTGAACATACCCAGCGTACAGTCGCCCAATTATCGCAACAGCTAAGGCGCTTCCTGGATGATCAGACCTGGCTGGAAAATCGCCGCATCATGGACATTTTGCGCGGCATAGAATCCAGGTCACTGGCTTTGCGCCAGCAACAACCATCTGGTGAATTTTTTAGCATAGATGAAATGACGGCAGAGATAGAATTGCCGATGGAGCGCCCTTTGCACACACCCTCTTTCAAACCAGTAATTGCTGACCTGATCTTGCAGGCTGGTGATGCTGACCTTGATACCAATGCGCTCTACAATTATTTCACTATCGACAAAGCAGAGTTGATGCTACATATACGACATGCATTGCAACTGCAATCCCAAGCGACGCTGCAAGAAATCACAAGCAAATACCCCTTGAAACATGGTTTGGCTGAGCTCGTCAGTTACCTGCATTTGGGTAATGACTCTTTCAATACAGTGATCGATGAAGAGCACGCAGAAACCATAGGCTGGCACGCAATCACATCCCGTGGCGAGCAAGTACAAAAACAGGCTACCCTGCCACGCGTCATTTTTGTGAGGTGAGCATGGATACCACCGCCTCCGTTGCTGGCCACGCTACAACTAAACAATCCACGCCTAATCAAGACCATGCATTGTCCCCGTTGCTGATCAATTTGCTCAAGACGGTTCTGTACCGTGAAGATGATGAGCAATTGTGGGGCGCGCTCTTGAAGCTGCAAGCAAGGGTGCGCGACTATGTTAATGTTCTCAATCTTGATCTGGTGCTGGATGAAGCAGAAGGATATGCCTTTCTCAAAAGCCGACCTGAACCAGAAGAACAAGAAGCAAAAACCAAAACCCGGTTGCCCCGTCTGGTGGCGCGACGGCCTTTGTCATTTCCTGTCAGTCTGCTATTAGCGTTACTCAGGAAGAGGCTGGCAGAATTTGATGCCAATGGCGGTGACACACGCCTGGTTTTAAGCAAGGAAGACATCGCCGGACTCATGCGTGTGTTTTTACCCGACAGCAGTAACGAAGCCAGACTGGTCGATCAGGTCGAAACCCATATCAACAAAGTGATAGACCTGGGTTTTATACGCAAATTGAAAACCGGCAGCAGCCCACAAACTTATGAGGTGCGGCGCATACTGAAAGCCTTTGTTGATGCACAATGGCTGGCTGATTTTGATGTCAGGCTGGCCAGCTACCAGGCGCAACTCGCTGGCGAAGAAGATGTATCGGACAAAACTGATGAATGACGTGATGCAAGCTAATACCGAACTGATGGCAGAGGTCGAGCTGTCAGGCTTTCGCCTGCACAGACTGGAAGTGCTTAACTGGGGCACCTTTGACAAGAAAGTCTGGAGTTTGCATCTGGGTGGCAAAAACGGCTTGCTCACGGGCGATATAGGCTCAGGCAAATCCACCTTGGTGGATGCGATCACTACCCTGCTGGTGCCGACACAAAAAGCAGCCTATAACAAGGCTGCAGGTGCAGACAGCCGGGAAAGAAACTTGCGCTCTTATGTGCTCGGCTATTTCAAGTCAGAGCGTAATGAAGTCAGTGGTACCGCCAGACCAGTGTCGCTGCGCAAGGACAATAGCTATTCCGTCATCCTGGCCGTGTTTCGCAATGCCGGTTTTGACCAGACAGTGACGCTGGCGCAGATGTTCTGGATGAAAGAACCACACGGTCAGCCTGCGCGTTTTTTTGTCGGGGCAGAAAAAGAATTATCCATAGCCGCTGACTTTGGCAATTTTGATGCAGATGTCAATAAGTTGCGCAAAAGACTACGTGCCTCAGGTGCAGATGTAGAAGAGAGTTTCTTTAAATATGCAGCCTGGTTCCGGCGGCGTTTTGGCATAGAGAATGAGCAGGCTATGGAACTGTTTCATCAGACTGTGTCCATGAAGTCGGTTGGCAATCTGACAGACTTTGTACGAACCCACATGCTGGAACCCTTTGATGTAGCCAGCCGTACCGATGCCCTGATCTCTCACTTTGAAGACTTGAACCGCGCCCATGAAGCGGTCTTGAAGGCCAAGCGCCAGACCGATATGCTGACGCCACTGGTCGCAGATTATGAACTGCACATCGTGAAAGCGGCCGACATTGCGCAACTGAAACAATGCCGCGAAGGCTTGCCTAGCCATTTTGCCAACTTGAAATTACACTTGCTGACACAACGCCTGAATCATTTAGGGGAAGAATGGTTAGGGCATAATGCCCAGATATCGCAATTGGAAATGCAACGTGAAAAGCAAGGTTTTGAGATAGACGATATCAAGCTCGCCATTGCCAATAATGGTGGCGACCGCCTGAGTAAGCTGGAAGCGGATATCAGGAAAAAAGAAATCCTGCGCGACAGTCGCAAGAACAAGGCTGAGCGTTACGGCCAGCTATTGGCCGACCTTGGTGAGAAACCTGCTGATAACTCACAGGATTTCCATGCGAAAAACCAGGTCTTGCGCACATTGGCTGAGGATTTGCATGCCGATGAAGGCCGCCTTCAAAACATACACGCAGAACACGGTGTCAGCTTCAGGCAAGCCAAGATTGAGAGGGATGAATTACAGACTGAAATCAACAGCCTGAAGCGCCGCCCGAATAATATAGACAGCAAACAAATCAAGATACGTGAACTCTTGTGTAGTGGGCTGAACATCGCAGAAGATGACATGCCCTTTTGCGGTGAGCTGATACAAATCCGCGATAGCGAACAAGAATGGGAAGGTGCAGCAGAGCGGCTCATGCGTGGCTTTGCCTTGTCCATGCTGGTGCCAGAAAAGTATTACCAGCAGGTTGCAGAGTGGGTCAACACAAACCATCTGTACGGTCGTTTCGTGTATTTTCGGGTGCATCAGCAAAGACGTGGCAAACCGGCCAGCCCGCATGCTGATTCACTGGTCAGGAAACTCGCCATCAAGCCGGATTCTGCATTGTATGAATGGCTGGAAGCCGAGCTGTTGCACCGTTTCGATGTCGCCTGTTGCGCAAGCCAGGCGCAGTTCCGTCAGGAAGCCAGGGCAATTACCATGGCTGGTCAGATAAAAGACCCCAGTGGCCGCCACGAGAAAGACGATAGCCACAGCATCAATGACCGCAGCCGCTATGTACTGGGCTGGTCGAATGCACCCAAGATAGCCGCCTTGGAAAAGAAACGTAGTCAGTTGGAAACTGACATGCACCGTGTCATGACCTTGATGAATGATGCCAAAGCTGCGCAAAACGCCGCCAAAGCCAGGATCACTGTGCTCGACAAACTGGAAGAATTCAAAGATTTTGAAGAAATCAACTGGACCAGCCTGGTTACAGAGATTGCCAATCTTCAGCTTGAAAAACAAAGACTGGAAGCTGCCTCTGATGTACTGCTATCCTTGAATCAGGATTTGCACAACGCCAGACAGGCGCTGAAGGAGCTGGAAAGCCAGCTCGACAGCTTCAAGGACAAGCGCTCAAAAAACGAAGGGCTGCAGCAACAGGCTGAAGGCCTGCAGGCTGCTGCGCTGGCAGTGCTGCAAAAGCAGGCTATGGAAGCCGACATAACACACCTGCTGGAGAAAATACGCAACCAGGTTTTGGGCAAGCACACACTCACGGTTGAGTCTTGTGATCCACAAGAGCATGAGGTGCGCAGTTTCATTCACAAAAATCTGGAAACAGAAGACGACAAATTGAGAAAGTTGGGCAAAAGAATCAGTGAAGCCATGTTCACTTTCAAGAACGAATTCAAGCTGGAAACCACTGACTTTGATACCCATGTCGATGCCGGATTTGAATACAAGAAACTGCTCGAGCAATTGAACCGCGACGACCTGCCACGCTTTGAAGCACGCTTCAAAGAGATGTTGAACGTCAACACCATCAATGAACTGGCCAATTTCAATGCGCAATTGGCACGGGAACGTGAAACCATCAAAGAGCGTATTGCTCACATCAATGAATCACTGATACAGATAGACTATAACCCTGAGCGTTACATCATCGTCGAATCGCAGATCAGCCCAGATGCTGACATACGTGATTTTCAGTCTGATTTGCGGGCTTGTACCGAGGGTACTTTGAGCGGTTCAGACGAAGCACAGTATTCAGAAACAAAATTCCTGCAAGTGAAAGCAATCATAGACCGCTTTCGCGGACGTGAAGGTCTGTCTGAACAGGACAAACGCTGGACTGGCAAGGTCACCGATGTGCGTAACTGGTTCTTGTTTGCGGCCAGTGAAAGATGGCGTAGCAATGATGCAGAACATGAGCACTATTCCGACTCTGGCGGCAAATCAGGCGGCCAAAAAGAAAAGCTGGCTTACACCATTTTAGCCGCCAGCCTTGCCTATCAATTTGGCCTGGGCTGGGACAAGCAACGTTCTCGCTCTTTCCGCTTTGTGGTAATTGATGAGGCATTTGGACGCGGCTCTGATGAATCTGCGCAATATGGCCTGAATCTGTTTCAGCAATTGAATCTGCAATTACTGATCGTCACGCCTTTGCAAAAAATCCATATTATTGAACCTTATGTATCCAGCGTTGGCTTTGTGCATAACGAAAATGGTCAGGAATCCAAATTGCGTAATTTATCGATAGAAGAGTATCGCGAACAGAAATTACATGTGCTGACGGATGCGCTTACATGAATTGGACTGGCTCAATTGAATTAAAGGCCCAGTTGCAAAGTCTGTGGGAGCGTGGTGATTTATTGCGTATGCAACTGGAACCTGAATTGCACTTCCCGCTACGTTTGAGCTTGAAGGCACCAACCTCCAGCGATATCAGCGACCGCTTTGATGCCGTAAGAAAATGGATAACAGAACTAGCCTCATTACCACATATACGCTTGGAATGGCGCGAGGTGCGCCACCGCATACATGGTTTGCAACGCTTGCCAGATCAAGTCTGGATAAATAGCCTTGAAGCAGCTTTGGCGATAACAGGCAAAAAACGGGAAGCTGCGCGTTTTCAGTTGCTGTTTGATGAAACACTGAACAAGCGCCAGGTATTGCAGTCATGGTTAAAAAAACGCCCCATGCAGGCACTCGACTTGCATGACCGATGGCCGCAATTGCTGGCGATTATCGCATGGTTATGCGAACATCCACGCCCTGCAATTTATCTGCGTCAAGTTGATATTACTGGCATACACAGCAAATTCATTGAGGCAAATCGTGCGGTATTGTCAGAACTACTGGATCTGGCATTACCTCTGGATGCTATTGATGAGCGCTACACAGGCATAGGCCAATTTGCGTCGCGTTATGGATTTCTGGACAAGCCATTACGATTGCGCTTCAGGGTACTTGACCAGAGTATGCAAATTTTAGCGGGCATAAGCCACCCGGACATCATGCTTGATGCAGACAGTTTTTCCCGTCTTGATTTATCTGGGAAAACTGTCTTTATTACCGAGAACGAAATTAATTTTTTGGCTTTTCCTAAAGTCGCCAATGCGATTGTTATTTTCGGCTCTGGCTATGGCTGGGATGCGCTGGCATCCGCTCAATGGCTGAATAGCTGTGCAATTTACTATTGGGGTGATATCGATACGCATGGTTTTGCCATTCTCAACCAGCTGCGCCATCATTTCCAGCATGTCACCTCCTTTTTAATGGACAGAGAGAGCTTGCTGAGACATGAAATACATTGGGGTGAAGAAGCTAATCAAGTCACCCATGCGATGAATTGCCTCAATGCTGAAGAACAGACACTATTCGAAGACTTGCGCGAACAACGCTTGGGAAAGAATCTAAGGCTGGAACAAGAACGCATACAATTTGAGTACGTCATGAATGAAGTGCTGCGACTGACGAACGCTACACGGCTGCTGAATTCAGATTGAGCATTATTATCTATGACCATAGAACTCAAATTTTACCTCGCAGCCTGGATCAGCTACTGCATCCTTTGCATCTGGCTATACATGTCTGAGCGCGCTTCCTTTCCTCTGCTAGCGTACAAAGCATTTTTATACGTACCCTGGAAGCTGATTACTTTCAGCATCGCTGCAATTGGGATTACTGTTGTCGCACCTTACACCGCTGACCCGACCTGGGATTATTTTGATGCGGCCATGATGTCAGTACTCACGTTTCTGACAGCACCTTGGGCAACGGGAATGCTCTACCTGGGAATAAGAGGCAAGGCCAGGCTCAGGCATGTGCTGGTCGCAATTGGCTTGTGGATGTTCTCGGCGAGCTGGTGTTATGACTTGTATCTGTTGATCAGAGATGGCCAATACCCGATTACCTGGGAGGCAAATATCTATGCATCCTCGGTGCTTTATTTTAGCGCGGGCTTGCTATGGAATCTGGAATATAGAGCTGGCCGGGGCGTGACATTTTCTTTTCTTGAACCGGGATTTCCAGCCCGCCCACAGCAAACAGGTTTTGCCAGGATCGCCTTGTTTGGCCTGCCTTTCATGATATTGGCTATCTGTTGCATAGGATATTTTCTTATCTAAAGACAAGAAAATCACACGCAAAAAATTCACAACTCTTTCCAGCTTGCAGGTCTTCAAGCGTTCAGGAAAATCAATCCCTCCTTCATCCCACCTCAATCCCTGTCCGGCGCCCCAAGCGGAAATAACTGCCGATAAGGCCTCGCCTCTTCCACTGCCCTGGCGAATGATGGGAGGGAAAGCAAACGGCTGCGGTAGGCGCGCAGTCGTGGATATTTTTCTGCGATCTGCTGGGTCCAGTCTGCATAGAAAAGTGAAGGTGCTGCAGCGCAGTCTGCCAGTGTGAAATTCTCGCCGCTGGCCCATGCGTCGCCTTTGAGGTTATTTTCCAACCATGCATAGGCGAGGTCGAGTTTGCTGGCTGCGTGGGCCAGTCCTTCCTGTCTTTTTACGGTATCGCCAGTGAGTGCTGCACCAACCGCATGCTGGACCGGGGTCATGACGTGCAGGTCGAAATAGCGGTCAAGAAAGCGCACGTCCAGTGCCTGCATGGGATCTGCGGGCAGCAGACGCACTGGACCAGGATGGGCTAGTTGCAAATACTCGATGATGATGCTGGTCTCGACGACATTGCGCTCACCGTCAACCAGCAAGGGGAATTTGCCCAGCGGCCAGCGTTGCAGCCACTCTGCTGTGTAGGCAGGCGTATCTGGCCCTATGCAGCAGAATTCAAAAGGCGTGTCGTTCTCGTACAGCGCGATAAGCACTTTCTGGGTGTAGGACGAGAATGGATGACCGTATAGTGTGAGTGACATGAGCTACGCCTTGAAAAATGTGTGAGTTGATGATGTTCGCGTTGTCCAGGAATTTATCTCGCATGGTAGTCTGCGTATGACCAAGACCACCCCGGCCATACGCAGCAAATACATGCCTGGCCCAATTCTGCGCGTCCACAGGTATTCAATCAAATGCTTCCATCCAGCGGCAAGGCTCATTATTTGCCGACTATATTAAAAATGCAATCACTTGCAGAGTTGAAATGATTAGAAACCGGCTCGCTAAATAAGATCGTGGGTGGCAGATGAAGTCAGGGCGACCATCTCTTGTTCGCAGTGGCAATTCAATCTCAACAATAGTCCGTCCGTTTAAATTTCAGACACAAAAACAATAAGCCACCTCGCGGTGGCTTATTGTCTTCAATACCGGACTTCACTTCTATTGAGCTTAGCCACGCACATAGCGGCTATCAACTGCAAAGGCAGTCGTTGAGCTGCCAATCGCCTGTACAAAGAACAGCTCGCCATTACGTAGCGTGAAACCGCCCTGGGCGCTGCCAGATGAGATTTCTATGGTCTGGGTAATTGTTGTGTCCTTGAAAACAAATTTCCATGTGGTTTTACCATTGACCACGGAAGATGACACGGCACTGCCAACGAAGTTGATCACTGCACCGTTAGCAGTCGCATTGACAAGATCGACCGAAGAGGCGACGGTTTCGCCAGTCAACATTTTGACGGTGGCGTTGGCTTCTGTCCTGATATGTTGTGCCACCACAACCGGCGAGGCATAGGTGCCAGTTGCGACGATAGCCCCTGTACAGTTGGCGTTTTCGTAGAATTCAATTTTTTGTGACATCGACAGCGCCGACCCAGCGCTGGTGGCCGTGATCGTGGTCGTGTCGATTTCATGGTTCTGGCAGCCCTGGTTCCAGACGCCAGCATATTTGCTCAAAGGACCTGTGCTGGTATCAACAGGTGTCACCGTAGCAGGCGTGCTGCCACCTGATCCGCCGCCGCAGGCTGCCAGCAGCATTGCCGTTATTACGCTTAAACCAGCTAATTTAATTTGTTTCATTTTGCATCACTCATTAGTATAAAAATAGATTGTTCGCATTATGACAACTTTCATTACAAATTCGAAAAATAATTGGCCTTTTATTTAAGCTAATCAATAAACCTTTCTTAAAAGCACTGCATCTCACTACGACAACCAGATGCATCAGGTACGCACACCCTTGCCACTCTTAATGGCGTTGTTAAAAATACACAAGCATTTCGACTTGTGCAGCAAGTCTGCAAAAAAGACTTAAAATATGAACATGCAAAAAGAACAATCTTAAATATAAAAAAAACTCAAGCACAGCCATAAACCCCCCGCCTTTATTCAGCCAGGAAAAATCATGAAACTTCCAAAAATAAAATTCAAAATATGGCATGGCTTCTTGCTGCTGATTTTGCTGTTCATCATCCCGCCCCTGATCATCACTTTGTCGCAGCGATGGGAAGTGTCTGACAGTGATCCTGATCGTGGTGCGATGACGGTCAAGCAGGATGTGTTTGGAGACAGTGCAAGCAAGATTGTGTATCTGCAGCAGAACTGGAAGCCTGAGCAGAGCCTGTGGTTTTACACGACGACACAGGGGTCAAATTTGCTGCCTTATGATTTTTTCCTGGTGCTGGAACAAGCTGACAAGCCGGAGTTGTTCCGCAGTGATGAGAACATCAACCGCTACCGTTACCTGCCGCAGAAAAAGACTTCCAGCAATCCTGATGCCTTGCCAGTGGGCTTTGTCAAAGACAATTACCTGAGCAAAAATTTCATGGGCTTTACCTGCGCTGCTTGCCACACCGGACAAATCAATTACAAGGGTACGGGCATGCGTATTGATGGTGGCCCGGCCAGTGCTGACATGGCGGGTTTTCTCAAAGGCCTGACAGAAGCGATGATAGCCGTCAGGGATAAGCCTGAAGTGCAAAAACGCTTTGTGAAGGCCATCATGCAGTTGGGGACATATGGCAGCGAAGCAGATGTGATTGCTGACATCAAGACTTATACCCTGCGCCTGACCAGCTATAACATCATCAACCATAGCCCTGTCGATTATGGTTATGCGCGGCTGGATGCCTTTGGTCGTATCTACAACCGCACGCTTGAGCATTTGCTGAACCGCCAGCAGATAGAAGAAGTACTCGGCAAGGTCTTGACTGAAGATGAAGTGCGTACGGCAATGGCGGGCATAGGGCCGGACATCAGCTCTGCCGACCGCGACAAGATCGTAGAAAGAGTGGCGACCTCGGCCAAGAATATCGTCAAGCTGAGGCAGGAATTATTTATCAAGGCAGATGCACCTGTCAGTTACCCTTTCTTGTGGGACATCGCCCAGCATGATTATGTGCAGTGGAATGGCCTGGGTGGCAATGGTGGCCTGGGTCCATTGGGGCGCAATACGGGTGAAGTCATCGGTGTGTTTGGTTCACTGGATTGGCATGAGGGCAAGCGCTTCTCCATCACTTCATTGCTGACTGGTCAGGGCTGGACCAAGAAGGTGGTTGAGTATGACAGCTCCATCAACACCCAGAACCTGCGCCGCATAGAAAACCAGCTGACTGAATTGCAGTCACCCAAATGGCCGCAAGACATTCTGGGCAAGCTGGATCAGACCCGTATCAAGCGCGGCGAAAAACTGTTTGCCAATTATTGCGTCAGCTGTCATGCAGAGATAGACCGCAGCTCGCCACAACGCCGTGTGGTGGCACATATGTCGAAGCTGGAAGAAGTGGGCACAGACCCGACCATGGCTGACAACAGCATCAAGTACGAAGGCTATTCAGGCATCTTGCGCAATCAGTACGTAGGTGCGGGTGTCGGTGATGTGCTGCTGGATAAAAAAGCCCCTATCGCTGCCCTGCTGACCAAGGCGACTCTGGGTGTGGTAACGACACCGGATGCCGACAAGGGTTTCATACGCCGCTGGTCTGAGTGGTTGCACAATATTTTCCAGGCTTTGTTCAGCAATGAAATCCATGATTCAAACAAGCACGGCAATTACAATCCTGATACCACGATGACGCCCTATTCTTCACTGCAAGCCTACAAGGGGCGTTCGCTGAATGGCATCTGGGCGACCGGGCCTTATCTGCATAATGGTTCTGTACCCACCCTGTATGATTTGCTGTTACCGGCCTGTCAGGCCGAGCAGAAGGATACAGAATGCAGGCCTGAGAAGTTCATGGTGGGCTCACGCGAATTTGATGCAGAAAAGGTCGGCATGAAGAGCACAGGCTATGAAGGTTTTGTCTTTGACACCAGGCTCAATGGCAACCGCAATACAGGTCATGATTATGGCAACAAACCAGCCAAAGGGCCAGGCGACTTGCCTATGCTGACGAAGGAGCAAAGACTGGATTTGCTGGAGTATTTGAAGGATCAGTGATGATCTTCACTGCATTTAAAGTGGGCCGGTGGTTGATCCCGCGATCAGCACCGGCTGCCACAGTACCTGCAAGTCTGCTGCGGGTGTGCCACTCATCAGGGCCAGCAGCATTTCGCTCATCTTGACGCCTGCGGCGCGGGGATCGGGCTGGTCTATGGTGGTGACCTGGTCGCCGACCAGGGTGTCTTCCATGTTGCCCCAGACGATGACGGAGATGTCACGGCCTATCGCAATGCCTGCGTCCATCAGGGCGCGCATAGCACCGACGCCGGAGAGATGGTTATCGACGATGATGGCGCTGGGTCTGGGTGAACAATTCAATAGCTGCTGCACTGCCAGGTAGCCGCTGCGCCTGTCGAGGGCATCCTGTATTAAATAACGGGTATCAATATCGAGACCGGCACTGCTCATGGCTTCGATAAAGCTGGTACGTCGCTGGCGCGCAAAATTCAATTCCAGCGGGGCGCTGATGAGGCTGATGCGCTGGTGGCCAAGTTCCAGCAAGTGTTGCACAGCCAGCCGTATGCCATTTGCATTGTCATAGTCAAACCAGGCATAGGGCTTGTCGGTCTGGGTGCGGCCGTGGGCTATGAATGGGAAGCCTTGCCTGGACAAATATGCGATACGCGGATCTTGCACCATGGTGCGGCTGACAATAAGACCATCGACACGGCGGCCTTTGACCATTTGCTCATACGAGGGCAATTCATTGCCGGGCGAAACAGGCGCAATCATCAGGTTCATCTTGCGCGCTTCCAGCGCCTCGGCCATGCCACCAACTACACCCAGGAACATGGGGTCGCCCAAGTCAGATGGTAGCAAGGGGTAGATCAGGCCAAATACATTGGTGCGGCCCACGGCCAGGCTGCGCGCCATGGGGTTGGCTTCATAACCATGCTGCTCTGCTGCTGCCAATACTTTTTTGCGCGTCTGCTCACCAACTTCAGGGTAGCCGTTCAAGGCACGACTTACCGTGGTCTTGGACATACCCAGGCTGGCAGCAAGCTCCTTTAAAGTAATCGACATAGGGCAAATGGTAAAGATGGATTAAGTTAGAAATAAGCTGGGATTATATACTTGTGCAGGCGCACTCGGTTCGTCCATGATTAGTCCAATCGCTCAATCGCCCGCTTGAAGAAAAACAGCGTCAGCAAGATGACACTCAAGGGCAGCAAGGACAGATAGAACGCCGTTTGCCCATTCATCGCGCCGAACACATACCCGGTAATCATGGAACCGCTGGTACCACCCAAAGCAGAAAACAAGACCAGCAAACCCGTCATGGCGGCATGCTGGTTGGTCGGCAGAGAACTCAGCATGACAGAATTAATGCCAGGATAAATCGGTGCCATGAACAAGCCAATCAAGGGGAAGATGAAGGCCGCCAGCGGCGCATTGCTCCAGCGCAGATCAGGGTTGGCGACGATATTATGCGTCAATGGCAGCGTCAGCAAGACCAGCGCCGCCATGCTGATGAGGCAGATATTCAATACCAGATACCAGTTCAACTTGCGCATGACAGCACCTGCCCCGAGCCTGCCTATCGCCAGGCAAGCCGCAAAGATACTGGTGGCCTGCACACTCATATCTACTGGCATTTTGAGGATTTCATTATTGAAGGTCGGCAGCCAGGTGCCTATGCCCTGTTCCAGCAGTACGTATAAAAACGCCGAAATTATATAAACACAGACGAGGGGACGCGCCATCAGTTTAAGCATATCGGCAAAATCGGTAAGCAGGCTGCTGTTGCTGACTGTCAGCTTTGCTTCAAATTCGGTGAAATTGGTTGTGGCAACCAGCAGGAAGGTCACAGCACACAAGGCTGCCAGCAACCAATAGACATGCAGCCAGACTGGCGAGGCGGGATCATTGGCATCGATAAAATAGCCAAATATCCAGTAACCACTGAGCACGCCGACCATGAAAAATCCTTCCAGCGTATTCATGAGGCTGGCATGCTGCTTGCGGTCCGCACTGATCAAACCTATGGTCGCATAGACGGATACCTTAATGAGGGCAAAGGCGACACCCACACTGAGGAACAAGAGCTTGGTCATCAGGAAGCCCGGCAACAAGGGTATGGTTGCCGTGCTTACTGTCACTATCGCCATGCCAGTGAGCATTGCATATTTATAACCCAGACGCGGCAGGAAAGACGCCACGCAAAATGAGACTATGCTGATGGGGATATCCTTGAAAGCCTCCAGCACACTGGCAGCAGATTTGCTGACGCCATAAGTCTTGATGACTTGCAGTATCACCGTACCCACGCTGTTGAGCAGGATGGCGAATACAAAATACAGCAGGAATAGCGCAAAAATAATGCGCCGCCTGCTGGCTGGCTGCGGGTGTTGCTCGGTCATGTTGTCTCCTGCCTTTTTTATTTTTACTGCTTATTTTGTGCTACTTATTTTTATGTATTACTTTTTACTACTTTACTGCCTACTTCAAATAATCCTGCAAACTGAATTGATGCAAACCTGCGATGACGACATCTGCCTCGGTCAATACTACCGGGCTGCCTATACCTAACGCAAACATGCTCGCAGATTTGATGGCGCGTATGCCTGCGATGGAATCTTCGATTCCAAAACACTCGTCAGAAGTCAAATCCAGCCCTGCTGCTGCGGTCAGGAAAATTTCTGGGTCCGGTTTGCTATTTTTTATTTTTGCGGCATCAACAACGACATCAAACTGATCTGCAATGCCCAGCCTCTCAATTACCGCCTGGGCATTTTTGCTGACCGATGCCAAGGCTGTTTTTAAACCTGCAGCGCGTATCTGTTGCAAGGACTCAGCCGCCCCGGGCAATAAATCAGCGGGGCTCAACTGCGCAATCAGGCTCTGGTAATGCAGGTTTTTTTGATCTGCCAGCGCCAGTTTATCTGCATCGCTAAAGTTTTTGCCAGATGCAGCCAGGATCAGGTTCAGCGAACCCATTCTGTCCACACCTTTTAATTGTTCATTGAAGGATTCATCAAAATTCGCACCTACGCTTTCAGCCAGGTTTTTCCAGGCCAGATAGTGATAATGTGCAGTGTCTGTCAGCACGCCGTCCAGATCAAAAATCACGCCGCGATATTCATATTTACGCATGAGCCAGCTCCGGTTGATGCAAAGGTACGCGGCATGTGGCTTGTTGCTCAGTGACTTGCAGGCTTTGCCCTCTGTGCTGGAATTGCAATGCCGTGCCGCGCATGAGACGGTATTCGACATGGGTTTGGCTCACGGTGATCTCCAGCAATTGCCCGTGGAAATGCACGCGGAACTGGTAGTCTTGCCATTGCTTAGGCAAAACCGGTGCAAAACTCAGTTGCCCCTTGTTGACACGCATACCCGCAAAGCCATAAGCAATACCCAGCCAGGTGCCGCCCATGGCTGCCGTGTGCACACCATAATGGGTATTGCCATGGGTATTATCCAGATCCAGCCTGGCTGTTTGCATGAAGTAGTCATAAGCCTTGTCCTGATAACCGACTTCTGCTGCGATAATGCTAAAGATGCAGGTAGATAGGGATGAGTCATGGGTCGTGACCTTCTCATAAAAATCAAAGTCACGGCGCTTGTCATCAAGGCTGAACTGATCGCTGAGCAAGAGCAAGGCCAGCACTACATCTGCCTGTTTGCAAACCTGGTGGCGATAGATAACCAGCGGGTGGTAATTCAACAGTAGGGGATAATTTTCTTTGGGTGTATTGGCAAAATCCCAGACCTTTTTATTGAGAAAGCTGTCGTCCTGCTCATGAATACCGCGCTCTTTGTTGTAGGGTAAAGCCATTAGATCGGCGGCGCGTTGCCATGCGTTTGCTTCATCTGCTTGCAGATGGATTTTTGCTGCAAGTTCAGCAAATTTTTCTGCGTGTTCTGTCGGTAATTGATTGACGATATCAGCAGCAAAACGCAAATGCATTTGCGCCATCGCATTGGTGTAATAGTTGTTGTTGACTTGTGCCGTGTATTCGTCGGGACCAGTCACTTCATTGATGCAAAATGATTCTGCATCTTGTCCTGAGAGACGGGTGTAATTGCCCAGGCCTATCCACAAGCGTGCAGTTTCCAGCACGATTTCTGCCCCTTGTGTGAGCAAGAAATCCATGTCTGCCGTTGCTTCCATATACAACTTGATGGAGTAGGCAATGTCAGCATTGATATGGTATTGCGCTGTGCCTGCGGGGAAGTAGGCTGAGCATTCTTCCCCATCTATGGTGCGCCATGGGTAGAGTGCACCGCTGGTGTGCGACATCTGACGCGCACGCTCTCTCGCTTGTGGCAGGTATTGATAGCGGTATTCAAGCAGCTTTCTGGCGATCTCTGGTTTGTTGTAGAGGAAGAAGGGGAAAATATAAATTTCTGTATCCCAGAAATAATGGCCCTCATAGCCTTCACCGGTCAGGCCCTTGGCAGCAATATTGGTCTTGCCGTCACGCCCTACCGATTGCAGCAAATGGAACATATTGAAGCGTATGCCCTGCTGCAAAGCGGCGTCACCACTGATGTGCACATCGGCCTGCGCCCAGAAGTCATCCAGATAAGCTCTTTGGCCAGCTGCCAGTTGTGCAAAACCTTGTTCAAGCACCTTGCCCAGTGCCTTCTGGCTGAGTGAGAGCAAAGATGCAGCAGGATAATCACGAGATGAAAAATAGCTGCAAAATTTATCCAGCTTTATTATCCGCCCTTGTACTGCCCGGATGGTAAATTGCTGCTCCAGTTTGTCATCGCTCTGCTGCAAGCTGCTGGTGTAGACACTCTCAGTTTGCAAATGATTTTGCATCGCAGTTGCCAGGCTCAGGCCGCTATTGTGGGTGCGGTGCAGTAAGGCAGAGAAATCATTTTCCTGCATCACTTCAAGTTTGTGCAGCACAGGGCCACTGATGGCGGAACCTACACGCGGGTCATCACCCGCCGTAATATTTTTTACTGCAGCATCAATCCCAGAAACCAGTTTGATCTCGCCAGAAAAATTCAGAGGCGTGACTTCATACGAAATCGCATACACATGCTTGTTGTCAAAGCTGACCAGGCGCTGGCTATGCAGGCGTATGCTGCGCCCCTGATCAGATGTCCATTGCAGGGTGCGCGTCAGCAAGCCAGTGCGAAAATCCAGATGACGCTGGTAGCTGTCTACCCTGCCCTGCTGCAAATCGAAAGTCTCATCTTCCAGCATCAAAGTCAGGCATTTGGCATTTGGCACATTCAGCATGAATTGATTGGTGCGCGCCAGGCCATAGGCATTTTCTGGATACTGTATGGCTTCGGATTCATAAAAGCCGTTGAGGTAACTGCCGTTCAGCGAGTCTGCCGCAGTTCTTTGATTGCCTTCTTCTGCCGTGCCGCGCAAGCCTATGTAGCCATTTCCCAGGGCGAAAAGGGTTTCGCTGAGCAGGTGATGCCCGTCATCAAGCTGATTTTCAGTAATCCCCCAGCCTTCCAGCGGAAATTGATGTTGCAAGGCATCGCTTGTTTGCACGGTGTCGTCCTTCATTTTTATTCTTGATCTTGAATATTGCGTTTAATTTTGATGAGTTTGATATTAATAAATTTATTCAAACCGGTTTGACATCTAAATTAATTCTATTTAAACCGGTTTTAAAAGTCAACAAACTAAATTTTTATTTTTGAAGCAAGACTAGCCCGGGTATAAAAGCTCCCTTGGAGATAGCTACCCGGAGGTGTTTATCCAGTGATCAGTTTATCGATGCGAAATAGGGGCATGTAAAGCAAGCTGCCCTCTGTTACGGTGAGCAAAACCGGCATCGCTCTCAGAAAATTGCCCCTAAGTTTTCTAGGTTATTTATTAAATAACTCGCAAATGACAACGATTCTCATTTATAATGATTTCACTTTAGCAATTTCACACCCTCTGAAGCGCCAGCCCCCAGCTACACACGTACGCCAGCATCCCTACGTGGGCAAGTGAAAAAACCATGCGTTATATTCGCGGGGAAATCATGTCCATCCTTATTTCATATTCGTCTCCATCTTCATATTCGTCTCCATCTTCATATTCGTCTCCATCTTCATATTCGTCTCCATCGTCATATCCATTGCCGCAGTCGTCCGTCATCGCTTCTGTCCTGAAAAATATTCTTATGACGCAGCACTACGACAGCCCCGGCTAAGCGTCAGCCCATAAGCGCTTTTCATTTCACATCTTGCAGCAAGCTGTGATTGCCCCGGCAATCGCAAGGGATTTGCTCACCCTCATTTTTGGAAAAACAATATGGACAGCAACAATCAAATTCCGGCGACTGGCAATAAGTCATTTTATGCAGCAGCGGCCGAACGCACACTGCGCCAGTTTATCGATGCATTTTGGTTTGAAGGAGCCCTGGATGGGCATCTGGAACGACAGACTGATGGCAAGGCTGATTTGTATTTACGCGGTAGCAATGAACAGGGCCAGGCGATTGAATACCGGATAGCTGCACATCCGGCAAATAGCTTTGGGCGCAACCGTTTTCACGGCCCAGTATGCGAAGTCAGCAGTGGGATGAGCACCACTGATATTGCCACCGTTGCAGGCAATTTGTTGAGATCACACGCGGCGCAGAATGGCCCACGCTTCATCAATGAATTAATTCATACTGCAGCCAAACAGGCCTGCTCATTGCAAGCCAGGGCACTGGCAGCAAAGGGCCCTGCCGCACTTGACTTGCCGTATGCCTGGCAAGAAGCGCAATTGGGTGACGGCCATCTGTACCATCCTTGCTATCGCTCGCGCATAGGTTTTAACCTGGCCGACCATCAGCGTTATGGGCCAGAATTTGCACAGGCCTTTGGCCTGGTCTGGCTGGGACTGGACAAGCAACTGGCTGATATCCATGGCTTGCCCGGTGTTGACTACATCGAGTTTTTGCAAACGGAAATTGGCGCGGCAGAAGTGCTGCGTTTGCAGCAGGCCATCACACTCTCAGGTAAGGAGGCAGACCATTATTATTTGCTGCCCACCCATCCCTGGCACTGGCATCAGTGTCTGCAAATCCAGTATGCCGACTGGCTGGCAGATGGCCACCTGCTCTATCTTGGCATGGGTGAAACGGTATGGCTGGCACAGCAATCAATACGCTCACTGACATCTCTTGCCAGCCATAACAATCACAACCTGAAGCTGCCGCTCGCCATCGCCAACAGTTCGGCAGACCGCATACTGTCTGATCACCATGTTCATAATGCGCCGCTGATATCGCAATGGCTGGAAAGTTTGTGTAGTGCAGATATTTTTTTACAGCAGCACTGCAGGCTGGCTGTTCTGGCAGAACCCATGGGCATCACCCTGGCACCTGCGGCGTCACGTCAGGACAGATATGGTTTGCTGGGCGCGATCTGGAGGCAGTCGCCTACCGCCATACTCAGGCAAGGCGAGCAGGTACTCCCGTGCACTGCCTTGACTACGCTCGATGATCAGCAGCAACTGAATATTTCCATCTGGTTGCAACAACATGGCACTGAAACCTGGATCAAGGCGCTATTGCACGCCATGCTGCCACCGTTTATCCATCTGATGCTGGCGCATGGTGTTTTGCTGGAAGCGCACGCACAAAATACCTTGCTCATCGTCAAGGATGGCTTGCCTGCCGGGGTAGCCATCCGTGACTTGCCAGGTGGCCTGCATTACATCGCCGGGCAAACTACCAACGAAGCTCACTTGCAGAATTTACGCCAGGCGCCGGCACACCGCAATGCAGCCAATGCCAGCAACGGTTTTGCCATGGACACGACAGAAGAAGCCAGGGATTACCTGCTTGAAGTGCTCTTGTTTATCCATCTGTCTGAACTGGCACACAGATTGGATAAGCATCACGGCTTTGAGGAAAGCCGCTTCTGGCAACTCGCTGCGCAAACCGTGCTTGATTATCAGGCGCAAGTGTCGCAATTGTCTGCACGTTTCCAGCAATTCAATTTGTTTGCACCAGAACTGCAAATGGAAAAACTGGCGAGCAGGCGTCTTTCTGCCGCCAGTGCGCAAGCTTTTCATACTGTCCCTAACCCCCTGCATCAATTCATGCAGTCGCAGGGTGCGTGATGCGGCAAACCATTTTCATCACGGTACTGGGGCATTTTGGTGCCGCCTTTGCTGCGCTGTGCATGCCACCATTTTATGCGCATATATTGCAGCAGAATTTTTCCAGTCAGGCCCTGGTCATGGCAGGCTGGTACTTTACCCTGCCTACGCTGGCGGCGGCGATCTCCAACCCTTTGTGGGGCAAGCTGGCTGACCGCATAGGCATACGCGCTTCACTGATACGTGCACACTGGGGTTTGTGCTTGAGTTTTATCATCACAGGCATGGCGCGTACTCCCTGGGAATTTGCCTTTGGCCTGACTTTGCAAGGTTTGCTGGGCGGCACCTTTGCGGCATCAAATGCTTTTCTGGCTTCTTTCCTGCCTGGCAAGCGCCTCGCTACATTGCTAAGTGTCATGCAAGGCTCGGCCCGTACCGCGCTGTTCGCAGGGCCTGCCATCATAGGCCTGTTCAGCGACGGCCAAAATCTGCTGCATATCTTTTTTTATCTGGCCATATTCCCTGGTCTGGCGGGGTTGATACTCTATCTGTTGCCAGCAAAAACCAGTACACCTGCCGCGCATACCGTAACAGACAACACTGGTACAGCACCTGCCGGGGCTGGCGCACTGAGTGCCAGCAGTCTGTACCGCTACCAGGCGCTATTCACCATCGGCACGGTACTGACCTATCCGTATTTTGTCATTGACCTGGCACAACGCCTGAATATGTCTGCGGCCTGGGCAGGTGCCCTGTTTGGCTTGCCGCATGCACTGTTTCTGGTGCTGGCCTGGCCTATCGGTCGCCATGTCAATTTTTCTAATGCACAGACTGCACTGGCGCGTTTCTCTGCGCTGACCTGCGCTGGATTGTTATTGCAGGTGCTGGCCAATAATCTGTCCCTGCTGGCCACGGGCCGGATACTCATGGGCGTAGGAATGACCGGCGCTTATCTGGCCATCAATGCTCTGGCGGCATCCACGACCAGAAAAGCCAGTGCCGGCCAGCATTTTGGCAAGCTGGAAGGCGCAAATAAATGGGGCGCTGTTCTGGCAGGAATTCTCGCAAGCGGTCTGGCTACTTCAATGAGTTATACCGCTCCCATCTGGTTGGCTTGTGCGCTGTTGGCCGGCCTCTCCATTTTTATAGAAAGTAAACGCTTATGAACGCTAGCTTACCGCGGTTCGCCTGGAACCATGCGCCTGACACTCTGCCCTTACTCCATCTGCCGTCTTTGCCGCGTGCTTTGCCACATCCCAGGCAGGCAGCCAACAATGCTGTCCCTGTCGAGGCCAGCGAATACGCCCAGTTACAACATGCGCGCGTCCTGCTGAACTGCTATGCGCGCGAAGTCGCCATGCAGGAACATAAGCTCGCCGTCCGTTCCATCGCCCATACCAGATTGCCGCCTGCAGCACTGCGACAGTATCAGGGCCAGGTGCTGGACATACAGTTACCGCGCATGCAAAGCCGTTTTTGCGTGGGGGTACAACATGTCTCAGTCACCGGCAATTATGATTACATCACCGACATCTATCTGCAAGACCATCAACAGACCTGGTCAGTCGCTAGTTGGCGCGAGATTGCCCAGCTCATCGTCGCTGACCTGTCGCTGCGCGAAGGCACTGACTTTAATGCCGACCTGCTGCAACAAATCGAGGAAAGCATCGCTACCATGCAGCATTTGCTGGAGGCGCAGCAAGGCAAATTACGTTCTCTCCACACAGACTCAGCTTTACAGCAATACATACGCAGTGAACAGCATTTGCTGACGGGCCACCCTTTCCACCCTACACCCAAGAGCCGTTCAGGCTGGACAAGAACAGAAGAAAAAAACTATTCGCCAGAACATGGCGCACAGCTGCAATTACGCTATTTCCAGATCCCGCGCAACTGGATCATCAGCGACAGCCTGGATGGGCAAGACTTGTCCAGTAGTTTGCAACAACTAACTGGGCATGATCTGCAAGCCGATAGCGAATACATCATCGTCCCCCTGCACCCCTGGCAAGCTGACTGGCTCGTGCAGCAGCCCCGCATTCAAGCCGCCATGGCCGCCGGCGAGATACGCGACCTGGGTTGTAGTGGCAAACAGTTTTATCCTACGGCATCCATACGCACTATGCTGGCTGAAGATGGCAGTGCTTTTTTAAAACTGTCGCTGAACCTGCGCATCACCAATTGCATACGCAATAATGCGCGACACGAACTGGCTGCCGCATTGACAGCCAGCCGTCTGTATCGTCCCATGAAGGCAGACATGCTGGCGCTGTTCCCGCATTTTCATGCACTGGAAGAACAGGCTTACCTGAGCGTAGCCTTCCCGGAAGATCAGCAGCAGAGTGACAGGCAACATAAGGAAATCGAAGACGGCTTTGGCCTGGTCTTGCGCGAAGGTCTGGCAAGCCATCTGGCGCAAGGCATCACACCCATGATATGCGCAGCCTTGTTTGGCAACGGCCAGGCGGGTCGCCTGCAGGTGGCTGCATTGATAGAGCGGTTTTCCCACAGACATAGTTTATCCCTGCGCCAGGGCATGCGCCTGTGGTTCAGCCGTTATGCCGAGCTGGCAATTTATCCGGTGTTCTACCTGTTGTTTGAAAAAGGCATCGCCTTTGAACCACATATGCAAAACAGCATCGTCGGGCTCGCAGAAGATGGCACTCCAGTGCGTTTCATTGTCCGTGATCTGGAGCTGACCAGGCTGACACCCAAGGCTCACGAACTGATCAACACCATGCAGCTCGATGAGCATACCCGTAAAGAAATCTGTTGCAGCGACGAAGCGGGCTGGACACGCATAGGCTACTGCCTGCTGGTCAATAATATCTGTGAAGTCATCGCCACGCTGGCGAATGGCAATCATGAACTCTATCTCGAATTATGGGCTTGCCTGCGCAATACCCTGCAAAGTTATCTTGCCAACTTCCCAAACCCGGAGGCGGCACGCCGCATACAGGGCTTGCTGTCCGGCGAGCCCCTGCCCGTCAAGGGTAATTTGCTGATCCGTTTTTTAAAGCAGGCTGACCGCAAGGCTGCCTATCTGCCGCTATATCACCCGCTGGGTGTAGTCAATGAAGCTTAGCGATTCGTGACGTGGTCACCACTCTGTATCCATTTTTTTCAACTCCAAATGATGTATTAATTATGCACGTAAAACCTTTTTCACTGATACTCCCGGCCTTGCTAGGTCAGGCTTATAGCCATGCAGTGATGGCGCAAAGCACGACACAAAATGACTTGCCGTTAATTGAAGTCAAGGCTCAGTCCAGGCCAGCAGCTAGCCGGGTAAGCGGTGCCAGCAAAACCAATGGCATTTTGCTTGAAACCCCGCAATCGATATCCGTCGTCAATAATGAAGACTTGCGCGACCGTGCCGTCAACAGTAGCAAGGACGCACTGGCCTATACGCCCGGCATTATCGCCGGGCAAGGCGAAGGCCGCCGTGATGAATTTTATATACGTGGTTTTTACTCCCCACGGGAAACCCTGCTCGATGGCATGCGTGACGACAGCCTGTATTTTCGCGATCTTGCCACCACCGACAAACTCGAAGTCATCAAGGGTGCCACGGCAGCTTTATATGGCCGTGGCGCAGCCGGGGGCCTGATCAACCGCCTTACCAAAAAACCGCAGGCCAAACAGGACAATGAAATTTCACTGGCGCTGGGTTCGAACAGCCAGCGCAGGCTCAGTGTCGATGCAGGTGGTGCCTTGAGTAATGAGCTCAATGCCCGCCTGATTGCAGCCTATGATGCGGGTGATAGTTACCGCAATATTGTTGATCATAAGCGCACGCTGCTGGCCCCATCGCTGTCATGGAATATCAGCCCGCAAACCAGCTTGCTGCTGCAGACGGAAATACAGCGCGAAGACCACACGCCTGACCGTGGCATACCATCGCTGAATGGACGTGCCGTGGCGGTTGATGCCAGCACTTTTTATGGTGAAAAATTTGACTTCACCAAAACCAATAGTGATCTTTTTAAAGCCAGGCTGGAACATAAATTCAATCAGCAACTTCGCCTGATCAACAACCTGCAATACAGCCAGACTGATCTCGATGGCGTCAACACGCGCAACCGGCGTGTGAATGCTGACAATACCGTATCACGCCAGATTACCTACTTCCCCATACAGCAAAAAAATCTGGTCAACCAGACTGAACTGACGTACGCCATAGGCAACCACCTGTTGCTGGCTGGCCTGGAGTTATCCCAACAAAAACGCGATTCCCTGGTCAGGCAAACTGGCACGGCTTACCCTGTGGATTTATACCGTCCCCAGCAATTGCTGACAGCACCTGACTTCAGGGCTTTGCCTGTGGCCATAGACAGCCGCTTCAATGCCGATACCACGGCCCTGTACCTGCAGGATCAGATTGTCTTGACGAATGAATGGGACATACTGCTTGGTGGCCGTTTTGACCAGTTCAAACAAAAACAAACCAACAGGCTGCTCAACAATGCCGTCAGCGAGCGCACCGATAACCTGTTCTCACCACGCATGGGACTGGTGTATAAAATCACGCCGCAACAGTCTGCCTATGCCACTATCAGTCGCTCACATCAGCCTGCCGGTGGTGACTTGCTTTACACCGGCAGCAATCCCTTGAGCCAGGTCAAGCCTCTGAAAACTGACTTGCAGGAAATCGGTTTTAAGCAAGAGTGGCTGGATAAACGCCTGTACACCAGCGTCGCCTTGTTCAGGGTGGAGCAAAGCAATCAATTGACTGCTGATCCAACTGACCTGACAGGTTTGCGTCAGTTGCAAATTGGCCGTCAGCGCAACCAGGGGCTGGAGCTTGAACTGCAGGGACAACTTTTCAGCGCTACCCAGGTCAATGCCAGCTACACCTATAACGATGCCAAGATAGTCGCATCGAATGATATACGCATAGGCAACCGTGCAGAAATGACGCCATCCCACAATGCCAGTCTGTGGTTAAAACAAGGTTTCAACAAGAACTGGAGTGCCGGTGCAGGCATCATTGCCCATAGCGAGCAGTATGCCCTGACTGACAATACGGTACGTCTGCCAGGCTACGCCCGTGTCGATCTGGCACTGACTTATATGCAGGCCCGTTATGACATTACCCTGAAACTCAATAACCTCGGCAATACCCGCTACATGGAGTCAGCCAACAACAATGTGCAGATACAGCCGGGTGCACCGTTCAATGCCTATCTGGTGTTGAATACACGCTTCTAAGTGCGAGGGACTTGAACACAGCTCCATAGCAAGGTAAGCCGGATACATCGCGCATCCGGCTTTTTTTTATTTGCTCTTGCGCTTGCGCCACATGCGCCAGCCCGTCAGCATCAACACCAGCGGAACCAGGCCAAAGCAAGAAATGAATATCCGGCCCGGCATGCCAAAAGCGATGCCGCTATGCAGAGGAAACAGCCAGGCCAGAAAGCGGTCGCCAGCCTGCCCCTGTAGCGGATCGGCAACCCTGATGATATGGCCACTGCCAGCATCTACACTAACCCTGCTGGCACCATCGCCGCTATGCATTTCCTGGGGCTGGTGCAGACGGATTTCATACACGGCAGCAGAAGCCGATGGCAAACCCAGGCGAGAAATTCTGGCATGCGGGAATACGCCTTGTGCTATCAGCATGGCTTGTACGGCAGTGATGTGCTGACCGGGAAGCACATGTGCATCCCCCGGCTTGCGTGTCTGTGTGACTGGCAATACTTTGCCTATGACGGGCAATATCCATTGTGGCTGATTGAAGTAGGCTCCAGAAAATCCGAGCAACAGGAGCACAGGCAAGGCAAAAAATCCCAGCATGCGGTGCAGGCGAAAATTGATGGCCGCCGGGGTTGCAGACAGATTGACTGTCAGTGCCTGTCGCAAGGCTTTCCAGTTAGGCCTGGGCAGCCATAAAAACAGGCCAATAAACGACATCAGCACGAGCATGATGCCGCTGACTGCGATCAAGGTCTTGCCGGTCTCACCCAACAAGACATAGCGGTGCAAGTGATACAGGCTTGGCATGAGCAAACTCCCTGAAATGCCGTATTGCCCCCAGTTACGCTCGCCTTTCACTTCCAGCGTGGCCGGATCAAGCATGACCTGGCGTGACCAGTCCTGGCTAAACGCAGACTTGCCCGTAGCTGGTCTGGCAGGATACCAGACGGTAATGACATCTGCCGTAGTGGTAGGCAGCATCAATTGCCTGGGCTTGCCATAAGCGGGATTGGCCGTCAGGCTATCCAGCGCAGCCTGTACCATTTCTGGTTTGATCGGTTCAGCAGTATGAGTTTGATGTGCAGTGCTGAACAGGCCAGGATTGAGTACATGATCAAGCTCATGCATCCAGCAGATGATGCTGCCAGTGAGCCCCAATAGCACGAATACACTGCCAAACGTGAGTGCCAGCCACAAATGCAAACGCAGCAATACCGTGCGCACTGACTTAGGCAACATAAGCAGTCCTGAAATAGCGACCATTTGAGATCCTGTGAAACTGGGGATTGCAGATAAACATCGTGAATATCCAGGCTGAAAAAAAATGGCTGGCTATTCTTGGGGAAACAGGAAAATGCTGGCTGTAGTGGGGGCTGCTTATTGAATGGCACCAGATAGCAGCGCTGCCATTATCTTATCTAAAACAGCTACACAGATCAATGACAGTTACGGGCTAACAGTGGTGAAGCGACTAAACCTCATCGGCTTCACGTCTGCCTGACCACCAGCATAGTCTGCAAAACCTCAGACTCCACGGCTTCTTCATTGATGAGGCCAAGGATTTTCTTGGCGAGCAGGATGCCGCCGTCGCGCAAGTATTGGTGGACGCTGGTCAGTGCCGGGATAAAGCTGGCAGCACCTGGGGTGTCGTCATAGCCGATGACAGATACCTGGCCGGGCACGGTCATGTCTGCTTCGGTAATTGCACGTATCGCGCCCATGGCCAGCAAGTCGCTGGCGGCAAATACGGCGTCGAAAGTTTTGTCTTTTTTATCCAGGTAGGTAGACATGCAGTCAAACCCTGCTTCAAAGGTAAATGCCTTGGGGCGCAGGATGGTGACTGCGTGCTGCTGGTCACCCAGCGCTTCCATAAAACCGGCGCAACGTTCCTGCACTTCGGCATGATCGATGTCGCCTATGAACAAGAGCTTGCGCCGTCCTTGCTGGATAAAGCGTTCAGCCACGCTGGCACCGCCCTTGCGGTTATCACTGCCGACGACGATTCCTGGTTGATTGGCATCTGGTGCGCCCCAGATCACCAGTGGCAAGCCCGAACGTTGCAAGCGGTGTACGGCTTCACCGTGAGAACCTTGTCCCAGCAAGATCATGCCATCAGCCCCTTGTACGGGTGGCGTGTCGATGAGCTGCATGGAAGTCAGCACCACGCTATAACCTGCGGTCGTCAACTCTTGCGTGATGCCGCCCAATAATTCCAGCGGATAAGGGTCAGACATGGGCCTGTCATTGGCTGGTGTCATTTCCACTACAACGGCGACAGAATGGCTGCGGCCCAAACGCAAATTGCGGGCGCTGACGTTGAAACGATAGCCTTGCTCTTCTGCAATCTTGCGGATTTTTTCACGCGTCTCTACCGTCACTAGCGGGCTGTTACGCAGGGCACGCGACACCGTAATGGTCGAAACCCCGGCAATGGCTGCCAGGTGTTCCATCGTTACCCCGGATTCGGGATGAGGTGTGCTGCGTTTTTTTGCCGACATGCAAAGACCTTATTAACAATTGCCAGATGTAGAAATTTCGGGTGCGGTGATTTCAGCTTCGGGCAAACTCAGCACTATGTCTGGCTTAGCCCCTGTGAAACTGATTATTTCCCGCGCATTATGACAGAGCTTGTTTGGCTGCGATATATCCACCACCAATGCTGCGCAAAGTGAACACCACCTCCTCCCGTATGGCTGCCGCACAACACAGGGGCAAATCAGGCAAAAACACGTCAGAAATTTTGTGGCTCTCATGCCAGCATCTGTGCAAGCGAGTTTAAGCAAGGTTTCATTTCCCAGAGGAACTATTGTATTTTTAATCAATAAATTTATCTGTGTCGAATAAATGACATCGATAACATTTCAATTGACATCGATAACATTTATTGTTTCAATGAGCTTGTTTTTACATCTCGTCACTTGAGTACCAGGGAAACAGGCCACACAAAAAACCAGGCCAGGCTCATTTAGGAAGTGGCAAGAGGCAACAATGCGTATCATGGAAAATGGACGTATTGCCCTTGAACGGATGTTAGGGACGACAAACTTTAATAATATTCAGGAGCACAACATGAACTGCAACAAGCCTTTCCGCTTGTCGGCGATCACTATCGCCATGATGACATTATTGAGCCAGGCGCAAGCCCAGGTCGCCAGCAATCCAGAAACCAACACAGCGGCAACGGCCAATACTGCTAATGCCACTGCCCCAGCCAAGGCAGATGAAGTCCAGCAAATCGTCGTGACCGGTAATGCCCGCAACGGTGGCCAGCGCAAGATTGATGCGTCTTATTCCATCACCACCGCGAATGAAGAACAACTGAAACAGGCCGCTCCGAGCAGCACCGCCGATCTGCTGAAAATCGTACCCGGCATTTATGCCGAATCCAGCGGCGGTAATGCCGGTGCAAATATAGGTGTGCGTGGTTTCCCCATTGATGGTGATGCGCCGTTTGTGACGATACAAATGAATGGCTCACCTTTGTTCCCGCCACCTACCCTGTCTTTCCTGGAAGGTTCATCGCTGTTCCGTATTGATGACACTATAGAACGGGTAGAAGTCTTGCGCGGTGGACCCAGCCCTATTTTCTCGAACGGTCAGCCTGGTGCAACGATGAACTTTTTGCTCAAGAAAGGCCGTGATGTGGCAGAAGGCAGTTTGCGTGCTACCGTGGGCACGGGCAATCTGCGCCGTATTGATGGTTATTATGGCGGCAAGATTGCCGATGGCTGGTATGGCACCATAGGTGGCTTTTACCGCGTAGCACAAGGCGTGCGTGACGGGCAATACCCGGCAGACGACGGCGGGCAAATCACTGCCAGCGTCACCAGAAAGCTGGACCAGGGCGAGCTGACTTTTTATGCGCGCACCGTCAACGACAAAAACACTTTCTATACCGGTGTACCGCTGATCTCTGCCAGCTCTGCGGGCGGCAAGCCAACGGCTTTCCCTGGCTTTGATCCTTTGACCGGTTCGCTGTACAGCAATGAATTGCGCAATGTCGCGCTGGAAGTCGGCCCTGGCCAGGTCATCAATAAAGACCTGGCAAATGGCCGTGGCTTGCAAGCCAATCTGTTTGGTGTGGATTTCTCGCAGACCATCAATGGCTGGAATATCAGCAACAAGCTCAATCATTTTTCTGGTGACGCACCTACTCTGGCGATCTTCACTGGCAACAGCCCTGTGAGCATGTCCAGCTATATCAATAGCGCTATCCAGTCTGCCAATGGCCAGGCCAATGTGGTGGCTGCAGCGGGTGGCAAGCAGGCTGTGTCGGGTACGGCAACTTATCTGAATGGTGGCGCTGCAGTGGCCGGTGACCAGCAAGTAATGTCTGCCGGTATCTGGTCGGTAGAAAAGAAACTGAGTTCTTTCACTGATGAACTGCGTATCAGCAAAGAGATCATCAAAGACCATACCTTTACCGCTGGCCTGTATTACGCTGACTATTCATCCAAGGACATGTGGTATCTGGGTAATAGCGTGCTGATGACAGCAACACCAAATGCCCGCCCTATCAATGTGCAGTTGAATAATGGCGTGATCGTCAGCGGCAATGGCCATGATGGCGCATCTTTCTATACCTTGAATGAAAATTTCTCGGCACAGAACACGGCGTTTTACTTGGCGGATGAATGGAAGATCAATGAGCGTATCCGCGTTGATGCTGGCGTACGTACCGAGAACCGCCGTTTGAATGGCGTTATCTCGAATCCAAAATCAGTAGATCTGGATAATAACCCGCTGACCCTGTACAACAACAGCGCATCGGTACTGAGCGGCAGCAATACACCGGTCGATCGTTCTGACAATGAGGTGTCTTATACCCTCGGTGGCAATTACAAGGTGTCAGAAAATTTCAGTGTATTTGCACGTCTGAATTCTGGTTTTTCCCTGCCACAGTTCGATACCATACGCGACAATGGCGTGAATGCACCTGTGACCAAGGTCAAGCAATATGAGATAGGCTTGAAGAGCGTGTCGGAATATTTCAGTGCTTACCTGACCTTCTTCCACAATACCTTCACTGGCCTGCCCTTCCAGCAGTTTTTGGCGGATGGCCGCAATGTGAATGCGATAGGTGGCTCCAGCGGTTCAGGCCTGGAATTTGAAGTGGCTGCACGCCCGATCAAGAATTTCCAGATTTCCCTGAGCGGTGCTTATCAGAAATCGAAGTATGAAAACTATGGCACCAATACTGGCAATGAAGTGAAGCGCCAGCCTAAGTTGCAGTTCCGTCTGTCACCCAGCTACCGCATCCCGTTCGACAATGGCGATATCAAGCTGTATGGCACTTACACCCATGTCGATGCGCGCTTTGCCGATGCAGAAAACCAGCAATCCCTGCCCAAGTATTACACGCTGGATGCAGGCATCCTGGTGGGCCTGGGTGACAATCTGGAATTCCGCCTGGCTGGCACCAACCTGAGCAATCAACTCGGTCTGACGGAAGGTAATTCCCGCGTCATCGGCAGTGGCAGCAGCGTGGTCTTTGCCCGCCCTATCTTTGGCCGTGCGATTGAGGCGTCTGTGCTGTATCGCTTCTAAAACCGGTCTAAAACTGGTCTGTAGTGATAATCAAGCGTGGTTCTGATCAGGACCACGCTTTTTTCATTCAGGCGATCAGGCTTTGCACTTTTTCGACTTCATCAAACAAAAAGAAATGCCCGCCTGCAAAGCTATGTACTTCAGGCGCATTTACAAAACATTCAGCCCAGGCCATGCCATCGGCCAGCGCTATCCTGTCATCTTGCCCCAGCAACACCCGTACAGGTACATCATGCTGGCGCTGGCTGCCATCAACATAAGCCTCTGCTGCACCTATGTCAGCGCGCAGGATAGGCTCAAATAATTCCATCAATTGTGGCTCTGCCAGCACTTCTGCTGAAATGCCACCCATGTTTGCCACCCATTTCAGAAATTCCTTGTGCGGCAGTTCTGCATGATGTTCTGAAGCGCGGCTATGCGGTGCGGCAGCACCTGACAACACCAGTCTTTGTGGCAGGCTGGCGCCCAGTTCCAACAGCCTGTCCAGCATGGCCAGCGCGATATAAGCCCCCATGCTATGTCCAAACAGGACATAGGGCTTGCCAGCACTTGCGCGCAAAGTAGGCCCCAGCAAGGCCGTTACCATCTCGGGTATGCTATGCATCAAGGGCATACGCATATTGCTGCCATGTCCCGGCGGGTCGAGTACCAGCCATTCATGCGCATGCTCGCGCGACAGTTTTGCATAGCTATAGCTGCTGCCACCTGCAAATGGGTAGGCGATGATTTTCAATATACTATTCCTTTATCGGCGTTCTCAATATAATGCAGCACAGATGAATATAACCTGCCTATGACTACCCACGCAAAGAATATGTACCCAAGCCCGGCAGCAGAAATATGGATAGCCAGACTCGATCACCTGCGCACATACAGGACCGGATTGCACACCCTGTTAACCAGCGCAGAACAAATACGTGTCCAACGCTATCTGCAACAGGATGACAGGGACAGATACCTCGGTGGCCGTGTATTAGTGAAACTGGCAGCAGGAAAAATGACTGGCGTCCCGCCTGAAGAAATATCTATCATCACCGCGGCTACCGGCAAACCATCAATCAGCTTCGTCAATGACAATAGTGTGGTTCCTGCCATCAGCATTTCTCACGCTGGTCAACTGGTCGTGGTGGCTTTGCAATACGGCGCAGAGCTGGGCGTGGATGTCGAATTATTTAACCATGATGTCAATCTGGATGATTTGATGGGTGTGGTTTGTAGCAAGGAAGAAATTGCAGAAATCAACCTGGCTGACGACAAAACCAGGAGACAGAAGTTTTATGAATTCTGGGTGTTAAAAGAAGCTTATCTTAAAGCCACTGGTGAAGGCTTGTCGGCAGACGCACGCAAACTTGTCTTCAGTGTGGATGCAGTATCGAGGGTCAGCTTATTGCAAACACCGGATAACAGCAGTGTCAGGCAATGGGAATTTTTACTCAGGCTATATGATGAAAAACATCTGATCGCGCTGGCAAACCAAAAGCCAACATCCCTAAAAAACTCAGAAAAAAACACTGAAAAACAAGTTCAGACACTACAAGATAATGCGTCATTCAAGGACGCATTATCTTTGTTCACTGAGTATTGCGAAAACCGCAAACAATAATCGACTGACGCATCAATTCATCAGCGCATCAATGCGTCAATGCATCAAGATTTTTGCCAGCGTCAACTCCAACTCAAATCCGTATGTGTCAAAGGCAACTGCCTGACCCGCTTGCCTGTCGCTGCAAAAATCGCATTACACACTGCCGGAGCCAGCGGTGGGAAAGCTGGTTCACCCAGACCCGTCACAGGAAAATCCGTCTTCAGGAAATGTGCCTCAATCCTGGTATAACTGTCCTTGATACGCAGCAAAGGGTATTCGTTGAAATTACCTTGCACGACACGGCCACGTTGGATATCGAGCTCGGGATACATCAGGGTACTGATACCATCCAGCACCGAGCCATATACCTGATGCTCGGCACCGCTAAGATTGACTATCTGCGAGCCTATATCGGTCACCACGACTACCCTGTCGACCTTGAGCTCACCCTGTTTGCTGACGGTAACCTCGGCCACCTCGGCAATATAGCCGCGATGGCTGAAATGGAAGGCGATGCCCTGCCCCTGGCCACGCGGGAATTTCTTTTTACCCCAGTCTGCCCTGGTTGCCACTTCCTGCAAGACACGCTTCATGCGGCCCACATGGTAGGGCTGGCCGCGCTCACCCGTGCCTGGCACGATTTCTTTATCACCAAGGATATCGAGGCGGAACTGCACAGGGTCACGCCCTGCTGCATGCGCCAGCTCATCAATAAAACTATGGAATACCCAGGCAAACACATTGCTGCCCGGCGCACGCCAGGGGCCCATGGGGATATTGCATTCCATCAGTGTCTGTTCAAGCAGGCAATTGTCTAGCCAGCGGCCAGGAAATTCATCCCCCGACAAACCGGCACCACTACCCGCCTGCAATTGCGGCTTGCCATCCCGCATGACTTTATTGCCAAAACTGACGAAATGATTATGCCAGGCGCTGAGCTTGCCCTTGTCATCCACGGCGCCACGCAGGAAGTGAAAACCACCTGCACGAAAATGATCATGCCGCATATCATCTTCGCGTGACCAGGTCAGCTTGACGGGTGCATTGACGCGTTTGGCAATCGCGGCCGCTTCGACGATAAAGTCAGAACTCAGGCGACGGCCAAAGCCACCACCGCTACGGGTAATGTGCAGCTTGATTTTTTCCTTGGGCATGGCGAGTACATCGGCTACCAGCGCCTGGCCAGATTCTGGCAATTGGGTTGGAGCCCATATTTCAAGGCTGCTGTCTTGTGCGTTATACGCAGCCGTGCAATTTTGTGGCTCCATGCTAGCATGCGAGATGAAGGCGTAGGTGTAGGCAGCTTCCACCGTCTTCGCGGCTTTACCCATGGCTGCGGCAACATCGCCATCCTTGCGCAAAGTGGCGGTGCCTGGCTGGCCAGAGAGTTTTTTGGCTTGCTCGGCAAAGCCAGCCCAGCTTTCAGTTGCACCCTTGCCTTCGTCCCATTTAACTTCCAGCAGCTTGCGGGCGCTGAAGGCTGCCCAGGTAGTCTCGGCAATAATGGCAATGCCGGGCATGAGGCCACGCAGGTTATCTGTACCCTCAATCACAAAAGCATCCTTGATGCCAGGCTGTGCCTTGATATGATCGAGATTGGCACTGACAACTTTGCCACCGAATACCGGACATTTTTCATAGACTGCATACAGCATGCCGGGTAATTTCACGTCTATGCCAAACAGCGGTTTGCCGGTGACGATGGCGGCATTATCAACGCCACCTATGCGTGTGCCCAGCAGCTTGAATTGCGCCGGGTCCTTGAGTTTGACATCCTTGGCATCTGGCACAGGCAGGCTAGCGGCCTTGGCGGCCAGTGCCGCATACGTCAGTTTCCGCTGGCTGGCTGCATGGTGCACGGCACTGTCCGCCGCATGGCATTCAGAGGCTGGCACATTCCAGGTCTGTGCAGCGGCACTGACGAGCATGGTGCGTGCAGTGGCGCCCAGCCTGTGGAATTCATTGTAGTTTGTCGGTGTGGAAGTTGAACCACCAGCGCCCTGGCTGCCATAGGCGGGATTAAGATCACCCTGGATGATGCGCACATCTTTCCAGTTCACTTCCAGCTCTTCGGCTATCACCATGGGCAGCGAAGTCTTGATGCCCTGGCCTATCTCTGGTTGTTTGGACACCAGGGTCACCGTGCCGTCACTGCCTATACGTATCAGGGCATGCGGGACAAAGTCTGTTGCGCCACCTGTTGCATTAGCCGCAGGCTTGCTGATCTGCGCCAGCGCACTGTCGCCAGCACCGAGGTAGGCCAATACCAGGCCACCGCCAGTAAATGCTGACATGCGTAAAAAGTCACGGCGTGCCGGAGAATTGACTTTTGGCTCAGCAGAAATATTTGCAGGTTTATTCATTTCGCCACCTTCTTCTTGCCACTCTTGCCGCTCTTGCCAATATTGCCATTAGCCAGCTCTGCCACCCTGTGTATGCCTGCCCGTATGCGTATATAGGTCGCGCAGCGGCACAGGTTGCCGCCCATGGCCGCATCGATATCAGCATCAGTAGGATGGGGCTTGTCTTTGAGCAAGGCAGCAGCCGACATGATCTGGCCAGCCTGGCAATAGCCGCATTGCGGCACGTCCAGCTCTTGCCAGGCAGTTTGCAGCGGGTGCGTGGCCTTGGCGTCCAGGCCTTCTATGGTAGTGATTTTTTGTTTGCCTAGCGAAGATACCGGCACCAGGCAAGAGCGGGTGGGTGAGCCATTGATATGCACGGTACAGGCACCGCACTGCCCCACACCACAGCCATATTTGGTGCCAACCAGGTTCAGGCTGTCGCGCAGCGCCCATAATAAGGGGGTATCGGGGGCGACATCTACGGCCTGCAACTGGCCATTAATATTCAGGGTATGTTTGCTCATGCTGAGTCCGCTAAAGTTGAACAAGTCCAATCAGGCATGCAAGATTGTATGCTTTTTAGGCAAATCAGGTGAGGCAGTTTCAAATCAATACATGATGAGCGATTGTCATGTACAAAGGGATACCGAGCAAGATATTGAATGGGAAGGTCATACCCAGTGACATGCCCAAATACAGTGCTGGTGAAGCCTCAGGAATAGCAAAGCGCAAAACCGCCGGTACTGCGATATAGGAGGCACTGGCAGCAAGGACCATCAACAGCGCAGCGTCTCCTGCAGGCACGCTGAACAGGGCCGCAAGGATAAGCGCAATTCCGGCATGGGCCAGCGGCGCCAGCAAGGAATAGGCAATCAGCAAGGGCGACTTTCCACGCAATTGTCCCAGGTTGCGTGCAGCCTTTAAGCCCATATCAAGCAGAAAGAACGCCAGCATGCCTTTGAACAGGTCGCCAGAAAATGGCTGCATCGATGCCTTGCCTGCCTCACCGGAAAGTATGCCCACGAGCATGGCCCCCAACAACAGCAACTGCGCACCATCCGTCAAGGACTCGTGCAGTATCTTGCCCAGTGTAGGTACAGCACCGGGCGCACCAGCATTCGCATGGCGCTTGCGCACTGTGTTTGCCACGATCACGGCAAACAGTATCGCTGGCGACTCCATCAGCGCCATCGCAGCCGCCATGTGACCACCGTAATGCAAAGCATGTGTATCCATGTACTGCACCGCCGTAATAAACGTGACTGCACTGACAGAACCATAAGTCGCCGCCACAGCAACGGCATCAAGGGCTGGCAGAATTCGCTTCAAGGCCAGATAAGACAATGCGGGAACAATCAGCGCCAATGCAACCGCGCAGCCCAGGCTGGTTACCAGTTGCAGGTTAAGGCCAGAATGCGCCAGCGCAAAGCCGCCCTTCAGCCCCAGGGCCATGAGTAAATACAAAGACAGGAATTTGGCAATCTGCGAGGGTATCTCCAGATTTGATTTCATCAAACCAGCCAGGATGCCAAAGATAAAAAAGAGGATGGCGGGGTCAAGTAAGCTCTGCATATCTGCCTTAAGTATATCGATGGCAGGCATGGTAAACGCAGGCTACCATAAGGTAAAATCAATTTTTTTAAGTATAATCATAGATAAAACCCTATGAACATCACATTTAGACAATTGCAGATATTCATACGCCTGGCAGAGCTGCGCAGCATCAGTGCTGTTGCACGCGCCTGTCACGTGACACAACCCACGGTGTCCATGCAACTGAAAGAAATGACAGACACCATAGGTATGCCCTTGTACGAAGTGACAGGCAAAAAACTCTACCTGACCAAGGCAGGCGAAGAGTTGGCGAGTACCGCCCGCAGTCTGGCGCATGAATGGGGCAGCTTTGAACAGCAAATCGCAGCCATGAAAGGTTTGACCGAGGGCAGCCTGCGCGTGGCCGTGGTCAGCACCGCGAAATACTTTATCCCGCGTATGCTGGGTGATTTTTGCAGGGAATATCCAGAAATTGATATCGCACTTGAAGTGCAAAACCGTGACGGCGTCGTCGAGCGCCTGAGAAACAATTTGGACGATATCTACATCATGTCCACACCTCCTAAGGACATCGACGTCGTCAAACAAGTATTCTTGCCAAATCCACTGGTCGTGGTTGCGCCCTTGCAGCATCCTCTGGCAGGAAAAAAACGGCTGCAATTTGCCCAGTTATTAAATGAACGCTTTATCCTGCGTGAGCGGGGCTCTGGCACCAGGCTGGCGTGTGAGCACTACTTTAGTGAGAATAAGATCACACCCGTGGTCAGACTGGAACTCGGCAGCAACGAGGCGATCAAACAGGCAGTTGCTGCCGACATGGGGATCACCATTCTGTCACGCCATGCGCTGGGTGATCATTTGACAGATCAAAACCTGAGCGTTCTGGACGTACAGGACTTTCCCATCATGTCTAACTGGTATATCGTTCACCTGCAAGGCAAACGCCTGTCTCCCATTGCCAGCAATTTTCTTGGCTACCTGAGCCAGCACGCGCAAGACAAGGTTTAGAAATCAGATCAAGGCAAAATCACCAGACCTGAATGCTGAAAGGAATTACGGTCACCACGACGATAACTGCGATAAACATACTTGCCTTCTGCCGTCTTGCTGCACATGGTGCAAGGCACGGCATGGTCTATCTCGCCGATACCGATTTGCTGCAAGGCACGCCTGGCCAGTACATTCAAATCTACATGGCGGTAACGCGGGTTAATCGCTGTGGCATCCAGGTCCGGGAACTGCCGCACAAAATCCGCCGCCAGCTCTTCGCTGACTTCAAAACAGCATGGACCTATATGAGCACCGATGGCCGCCACCCAGTCTTGCGGCTGCTCACCCTGCGCGGCCAGCTCCTGCCACAAGGTTTGCACCACACCGCCGACGATGCCACGCCAGCCTGCGTGGGCAGCGGCGATCATCTTGCCATCACGTCTGGCCATTAACACCGGCACGCAGTCCGCAGTGATCACGGTCACGGGTATGCCCGGCAGGCGCGTGAAAAAAGCATCTGCATCACCACATTGCTGATGGTTTTCCATCACCTCCACCACGCGTATGCCATGTACCTGCAGCTTGTTGGGCACAGTATCCCAATACCCGCTGAGACTGGCGGGGACAAAGTCATGGGCATTGCCAAAGCCATAGCGTATGCCGGGAACGCTGGAAAGAACACTGCTGTCGTGTTGACTATGTTGACTATGTTGGCTGCGATGGCGGTGATGCAGGGACAAGGCTGGCTCCGGTAAATTTGTTCAGAGCAAGATTTTAGCGACTTTCTTGTCCGGTATGTGCAGCAGTTTTTACTTTTAAATACCCGCACCTGTATCTATGCAGGAACTTAGTGGTAAAGCATCAGTCTGATTCCAGAATTCAGCACTGCAAATTTCAAATCTTCTCTATCCTCATACCGCGAGACAATAATGCGATCAATTGTGTTCCCTGCCCTGGCCCTGCTATTTGCCAGCGTCAACCATGCACAGGCTGCCACTGAGACCCTGTCCCCCGGCAAAACCCTGTCGCGTATCGCCCTGCTGAAAGATGGCACGCATCACTACCTGCGCTATTTCAAGAGTGGCGACAGCAATGTCCCTCTTGATATCTGGTCGCGCGAAGTACAGATCACAGAACAGAATGGCGAAAAGCGCATACGCATACGCCAGCGCTGGGATGGCGCAGCCATACCGTCCAACGCCCCAGTGCCCACCCAGGCCACCCAAGCCAACACAACAGCGACTACCAAGCTCCTAGATTCATGGGCACAATTCCCAAGCTTTACCCCCATCAACCATGAACGCATCACCGACAAGGACGGCAAACACCTGGTAGAAGGCTTCACCTTCAGCGCCGACAAGATCACGGGCATGAAAGATCTCGCCGACAATAGCCAGAAAGATTTTGTCATGCCATCTGCCGTAGCCACCTACAATTTTGAAACCGACATCGAATTCCTGCAAACCCTGCCCCTCGTAGCAGGCTATGAAGCCAGGATCAACTTCTACCACCCTGGCAGCACCAGTGCACCAGCCTATTACAGCTTCAAGGTGGCAGGTGAAGAAAGCATCGCTGGGCCAACTGGCAATGTCGATTGCTGGCTGGTGACCACCGATTACAACCGGCCAGGTACGGTCACCAAATTCTGGTTTGCCAAGCAAAGCCAAATCATGTTGCGGCAAGAAGCCACAATGCCGGATGGCCGCACGCTGGTGAAGACATTGATAGATTGAAACTGTATAGGCAGTAAGCGGCCATCGTAGCTACCACTACTGCCGCGCATGCAATTCAGCCAGTTCCTTGAAGCGCCCTATGACAAACTGCGCCACCGGCGAATGGCTGCGTCCCCGCAGTGACACGATGCCCACCTCAGAATGCATATTCGGGATACCCGCAATCACCAGCGGCAGCATCAGGCCACGCTGGATTTCATCTGCCACCGCAGCATTGATGGCCGCCAATATGGTGTCAGACTCCAGGGCCGCACGCTTCAGCGTCAGCACGTCATCGCACTCAAGCGCAATTGGCAAGGCGGCGCCTGCTGGCAAACCCAGCAATTGCGCCAGCGCCTTGCGTATCGCTTGCGGCAAACGCACTGATGCCAGGCCATAATCAAGGATATCCGCAGGCAGCCTTTCTGCCTTGCTCAATAGCGGGTGCCCGGCCCTCACAAAAAAACCGCCACGCTGCCGCGCCAGCAAATCAATATCCAGGTCCTGGTCCGGCGGCAGGTCACGCGTATCTGCCACAAAAAAATCCAGCTCTTCAGCCCGCAGATGCTGGGCCAGGTATTCCCAGTTATTGACTTCTACCCGCAAGCTGACGCTGGCAAAATTCTGTCGCAATTCTGGCATCAGCATGGGCAGCAAGGTCGCCGCCGGAAATGGCCCCACGCCTATCGCCAGTTCACCTATCTGCTTGCTGCGATATAACTCAATATCCCTTTGCAGGCAATTGCTGTCAAACACCAGCTTGCGCGCCCGGTCTATAAAAAAACTGCCTGCCGGGGTGGGCAACACCTCGGTCGTGCCCCGGTCAAACAATTGCACCTGTAACTCAGCCTCTGCCGCCAGTATGCTACGGCTAAGGGCAGACTGCGACAGATGCACACGCTCGGCAGCGCGGGCGAAATTCTTTTCATCTGCCAGGGCAACCACGTGCCTGAGTCGCTTAAGTTCCATTATGTTCCATAGCCCTTGCCTGAAGAAACAGCATAAAAGATCAGCAATGTGCGCAGTTCCTGAGTATTGTCATTTCAATACGCTCATGCATGCAGCGCATTGATTTTAGCTTAAGAATGCATTGGACAACTACAATTCGCTGCCCTACGCTCTTCCATAAAATAAATAATGGAGACTGTCATGCATCATTTGAAGTTAACGCCTCTCGCCGCCCTGCTCATTGGCAGCCTTGCCAGCGGACTCATCCTCAGCGCTTGCGGAAAAAAGGCCAGCAACACCCCCATGGGCGACGCCACGGCCACTACCGTCAAAGCCAATGCCGACATGGCGCAAGGCCTGGCGCTGGATGACCAGCAAGACTTTGAAGATGCCAAGCGCGGTCTCATCGCCAAACCAGAAGGCAAAATCCTCGGCCCGGCAGGTGAAGTACTTATCGATTTCGATGCCTGGAAATTTATTGATGGCGCAGCCCCTACCACTGTCAATCCCAGTCTGTGGCGGCATGCCAAACTCAATGCCCAAATTGGCCTGTTCAAAGTCACTGATGGCATTTACCAGTTGCGCGGTTTTGATATCGCCAATATGAGCATCATCGAAGGCAAGACAGGCTGGATCATCGTCGATCCGCTGACGTCAAAAGAAAGCGCCAGCGCCGCCCTTGCCTTTGCCCGCAAGCACCTCGGTGACAAAGCAGTGATTGCCATCGTCTTCACCCACAGCCATGCCGACCATTTTGGTGGCGCACTCGGCGTCATCACACCAGAAGAAATCAAAAGCAAAAACATCCCCGTCATCGCGCCTGATGGCTTCATGGAAGAAGCCACCAGCGAAAACATCCTCGTCGGCACCGCCATGGCCAGGCGCTCTGGCTACCAGTTTGGCAAAGACCTCGAACGCTCACCCAAGGGTCTGGTTGATACCGGCCTGGGTAAAGCTGTCGCCTACGGCAGCATAGGCGTGCTGGCACCCAACCAGCTCATCACCAAAGAAACGCAGGAACTGACACTGGATGGCGTGAACTTTGTCTTCCACAACGTACCAGGTGCAGAAGCACCGTCAGAACTGACCTTCAGCATCCCCGATAAAAAAGCCTATGCCGGTGCCGAGATACTCGCCCAAACCATGCACAATCTCTTGCCCGTACGCGGTGCCAAGGCACGCGATGCACAACGCTGGAGCAGCTACCTCGAACAGGCACTCGCACAAAGTGCCGATGCCGATGTCTATTTTGGCCAGCACAACTGGCCCATCTGGGGCAAGCCACGTATTGCAGAATTCATCACCAAACAGCGCGACGTTTACAAATACACCCATGACCAGACTGTGCGCCTCATCAATGCTGGATACACACCTTATGAAATCGCCGACAAGATCAAGCTGCCCAAATCGCTGGAAAATTATTTCGGCGCACGCGGCTACTACGGCGATCTGCGCCACAATGTCAAAGCCGTGTATCAGTTCTACATAGGCGCGTATGACGGCAACCCCGCCAACCTGAACCGCCTGCCACCACAGGAATCTGCCAAACACTATGTAGAGTTGTTGGGCGGAGCAGATAAAGCCATCGCCGCCGCACAAACATCGTTCGACAAGGGAGAATACCGCTGGACAGCCGAGCTGCTGAACCATGTCGTCTTTGCCGACAGTAAAAACAAAAACGCTAAAGAATTACTGGCACGCACCTACGAGCAAATGGGCTACGCAGCAGAAGCATCCACCTGGCGCAACAGCTACCTCACCGCCGCCAACGAACTACGCAACGGCCCACCCGCCAAAGGCGTGAACCGCGCAGCCATGATAGACATGTTGAGCCAAACCCCGATAGAACGCTTCCTCGAAGCCATGGCCGCCGGCCTCAACGGCCCCGATGCCGAAGGCAAAGACTACAAGCTCAACCTGGTGCTGACCGACACCAAAGAGTCTTACGTACTATGGATAGAAAACGCAGTACTGCATCACAAAAAAGCAGAACCGGTAAAAGATGCGAATGCCACGCTGACACTGACCAAGCCTATCTTCATCAAGATGATGGCGGGAACAGCGGGTGTCAAAGACACGCTGTTCAGTGATGATTTGAAGGTAGATGGGAGCAAGATAGATTTGGTACGCTTTTTTGGTCTCATCGACAAGGCGCAGGGGACGTTTGGGATTGTGACGCGGTAGACGTTTCTCGCTGTTGAAAGCTGCTGGCCACATTTTGCTCCATTTAAAATTTTGTCCAATTAAATGACGATTTAAATGCATCAATATTGTTGGACGAAATCATTGAGTTAAATCAATAGGTCGCTTAAGCAATGAAAAAAAATCAACTATACGATGGTACATTACAAAGAAAACTTGATAACATTCATCTGGAAAATAACAAATAACCGGAATGTCAAATGAGTTTATCAAGTGCATTGAAACAGCTTCAAACTAGAAACGTTAAATTCACAACGTTAAAAACTGCCTTAACCCATAATTCGATGCCAACAAGCAATGGTTGGGGAGGAATAGAAAAAAAATATGCTGATCTAAATATTCCTGCGGCGACAACATCAAGTTACTCGTCAAAACTCCAAAAAATTTATCGAGACAATATTGAATACGGTGATAAAGCGGTTCAAATTGCCAAGTTTCACAATGACCTGTCACATTTGTTCAAATCGCTGCTGCAAGTCAGGTTCAAAATGGCATTCACACCACCAAAGCCCTTCCCTGAGCAATTGTCATTGCCTGATTTAAAAGATTTGACCTTGCAACCTAAACTTGCAAGAGTTGAATATAACGGCACGCGAACAGGTTTCACGATGTATTTTTATGCTCGTGCATATGAAACCTTCAAAGAAAAGTTTCCAGTTGACCAAATGCGTGATCCGATTTCAATTAGACGGTTTGAGGGATTTGACGAAGTTGTGGCGATTAAGCAAATTATTTATTTGCGGATAGATTCAGTCTATGTTGATATAAAAGATTGCCGAATCGAATTCTTTGCGGATGCAACCAGACTTTCATCTACAGACAAGATGAACGAAGCATTACTACAGTTGAAAGCAATTTTCAGAGAAGTAATGATTGAGCAAGCGAGTGATCAATGGGGAATAATCGCATTCCCGTTAATCAATTTTTTTCCAAAAATTCACGAGGTATATAATGGCGCCCAAGGTTTATTAGTGCAGCTAGGGCATAATACTGCTGCTGGCTCCATCAACAATAGCAGGATGCGAGCGTCACTTGGCGATCTGAAACAAGATCCTAGTCATACAGCGAGTATGGCTTCATCCACTACAATTGAAAAGTTTTCGATTAAAAAAGCCTATTCTTACTATAACGACCTTTCAACCGTGTATTTATCAATCCCTGGCAAATCCGCCGACACAAGTATGCCAGTACCAACTGTCACAACAGCAATAATTGAAGATTGTATAGATGGAACGCAGTTTAATGACATGATGCAAATTCTGAGATGACTTCTCCTAGCGCACATTATTTACAGGTATTGGACTTTGCATCGACTGATTTCGATGCAAGGGATCCTGTTCGTATTGCGCTTGATAATGTCATTCGTTACATCGCATCCAATCCGACCGAGAACTTACGTTATTTGACCTTTGGAATACTGCGTGACGCAGCAAAACTTGAAAGCAATCAAGGGGAAATTTTGCATAGAATGATCGCTTACCTTACAGGCGAACGTGCAAAAATTTTGCATATTGTTTATGAATATGTAGACGACGATTTTGAGCATGAGCTCAATACAGAAGAGACGGACATATTTATTGCCGATGAATCCTTTTGCGATCCACGCACAGGGTACCCAGTAGCAGATTGTGCGAATTCAATCTATGTTTTTTTCCGTCCAAACTATGCGGCTTTTCACTAATGCTTAGGATTAGCGATGATATGACCGTTGCTGATTTGCGGCGCTTAGAAAAAGCAAATCCTCAAATTCCTCAAACAATTCATCGTTGGACCGCAGCAAACTACGATCAATTCGTGGAAACGCTTTATACAGAGATTGATACGATTGTTAAAGATTTGGAAGATGATGCCAACTTATCTCAACATTACACAGAAAACAACTACAACTCCGACATTTGTCGCCAACTGAAAAGATTGGGTTATGAAGCAGTACACGATAAAAACCAAAGAGGGCATGCAGATATAACAGTCAACTTTGCCAGATATTCATGGATCGGCGAAGGGAAAAAAGTTCAGTCTGTAAACAACTCACATCTAATAGATGGTTACGGCCAATTGATTGACCGTTATGTCACTGGAAAAGCAAACGCAAATCACGCTGGCTTACTTGTTTACATCTTAGGTAAGGACGCAATGCATGTAATGTCCTCGTGGCGAACACATCTTACAGAGAAAGACTTATCTGATAACGGGTACGCAGCAAACATAGCTCCTTGCAGCGAAAATCCTGATCATGTATTTTGGTCTGAATGTACGCGGCACACGTCTAGCGGATCAACTTTGAAAATCAGGCACATTGGATTATCGTTACATTGGAATCCGTAGCAGTCCGCATTATCATCCGACTCGCTTTACTACGAAACGCCGCATTTTCAATGTGTAGTGAAGACTAATACCTGTGTGATTACGCATGACGATTAATTCACCCACGGCAACTGATATTTCCCCACAAAATCATTCCTACCAGCAACCGCCTTGCACACAAGCCTGACTACGTTTATATTGCCGGGTTGCTCGCACCTATACAGCGCTTTTACCGCGCATAACAAGAATTCAAAGTTGCCATGTCCGCAGAACCCCAGATCAAGATTTACCAAGACGATATCACGCCATTTTTGCAGCGCCTGCCTGCGTTTTTGCTGTTTCCTTTCAAGCCTGCGCCGCTGATCATGATTGCGGGCCTGTCGGCCCTGAGTGTCGTGACGGTGTTTGCCTTTGGCATGTTTCGCGGCTTGCTGATGCTGTTCTTTTTGCGCTATGCGTATGCGGTCATGGAAATGGCGTCGATGGGGCAACTGAACCCCAAATGGGATGACATTACTGTCTGGGGTAATAAAGATAAACGCCCCTATAAGCAGAACCTGGTGTTCCTGCTATATTTTCTCTTGATGGTCGTGGTTGGCACTTATGCCATGAAGCCGGATGCGAATGCGCCTGCGATCTCATCCAAATCCCAAACCAGTGCCGCAAGTGTGCAAATGCCTGCGGCAGCATCGCTGGCGGCAATAGCCGGCAATGAGGCCTCCCCTGCCCGCAGGCCTGCGCCAACAGATGAGGATGACGACAGCGCCGACCCGGATGAACCTAAAGCCCTCAGTCAATATGATATGGCTACACCCAAGGCCAGCAACGATGGCAGTGATGAAGCAGCCCGGCGCATTGCCATGCGTGAGGCGGAGCTGACCTATGGTAAGCAAAACGGCGCGCAAGACAATAGTGTAGAAGAAAGCAGCAATCAGCCGCGCAGCAGGATGGATAAATTCATGGCGCCGGATGTGCATTTTGCCAAATGGTTTTATGTGCTTGCCATCCTGTTTGCCCTGCCCATACCCGCTGCGGTGATGGTGCTGGCGATTGAAGACAATGCCTGGCGTGCTCTCAACCCTGCGACGGCGCTGTTCTTCATACGTGGTATGGGTGCTTCCTATTTCGTGGTATGGGCAATCTTTGGTGCAGTTTTGTTGAGCATAGAAGGCTTGCGTCATCTGATACCGGCTACCTGGTCACCTTTCGTGAGCGTGCCGCTGATGACTTTTTTGAATTTTTACCTGATCCTGGCAACCTATTCGATGATGGGCTATGTGCTGTATCAATACCATCAGCAACTCGGTTTGCCGGTTGCAGTAGATTTTGATACACACAGGGAGCAGTCCAAGGCGCAGGACAATCCAGCGCCTGCATCTTCTGACCCGTTCATACAGCGTATCGACGCACTCTTGATGCGGGGTGAGCTCGATGCTGCCTTGCGCATACTGGAAGATGAAATGCGCTACGAGCGCGGCAACCTGACCCTGAATGAAAAGCTGTATCAGCTGCTATTGCGCAAAGGCGATGAAAAGCGCATCTGCGAACAGGCGCGGCGTTATATGCTGGTGTTGGGTAAAGCCGGCTATCACGAAAAAGCCATGCACATGCTGGGCGAACTCAAAAACCGCGACCCGGCTTTTGAAGTGCAACCTGACGATATCCTGCAGGTTGCCAGCAGTGCTTTTGCGACCAATGATTTCAAGGGTGCGATGAATTTGATACAGGGCTTTGACAAAAAGAACCCCAAGCATGCAGATATCCCTGCTGTATACATGCTGGCCGCCCGCCTGTCTGGCGACCATTTCCGCAAATATGCGCAGGCAATTTCTATCGTGAAGGTGATCTTGCAACGCTATCCTGATGCAGACGTGGCAGCAGAAGCCAGTGTTTATCTGGAGAAAATGCAAAAGCTCATGGCGGCATTACCACCTGCTGCGCCTGTGACATCAAGCTGACCATATTACAGGCCTCTCACTAAAAAACAGAAGCAGTTGCGCTTCAGCGCAGCTCTGTTTTTGACTCTCTATTACAGTGACTATTAATGGATAATCTAAATTTTTTAGCTACTGCAAAACTAATGCCAGCATGTACAGATATTGAGTTACAAAATTTATTTCCAGAAATTCACTCATTCATTGAGCAAGAAAAAAGCAAACATAGTTGGAGTGCAGTAAAGAATAGTTCAGACTTCATAGCATTTGAAAAAGCACTTCAGCACCGAATGCTTGTTGCCAATGATGACGCTATCATGGCTGGCTGCTTATCAATTCTCACTATTGCTGAAATGGCCTCTGACGTCCAATTTATTATACAAGCTCTGGCACTGTCTGCGCGAAAGCTAAGACAGGCAGATGCGGTACTGTATGCGGCAGTTCGATATGCATTGTCAGCCGACCTCTGGATGACAACAGTTATGTGGAAGCTTGCAGTGGTTTAAATATGAATGCTCTGGAATGTGATAAACACTTGCGGGTTGCTGAAAAAATTTTGCATCCCTTAGGAATTTCAACAACCTAAAGCCTTAAGCAGACTTAGGTGCGATTAGTGAAACGTAATCGCACGCATGCAAACCTGCGCATCTCATGGTGGTTTGCAGCTTCATAAAATTTCAAAAATATTTAAAAGGATGTAGTAATCATGTCACTCGCTGGAAGAATTCGTGTTTTAGGTTTCTGTTTTTCTGCACTGGGTTTATATGAGGGAGTGGGAGGTTATCTCGAAAATCGCGACTTCGAGCTCCTCGGAAGAAACGCTCAGGTTGAGCCACTGGAGAAAATTTCTGGGCCAGCTAGCAATCAAAACAACGTTCGCCTGACACTCGTCACAGAACGAGGCGAAAAGTATACTGTGACGAAAAGCATTGATCAGGCTACCTCGCAAACCCTGCATGGTGGACGAAGTATGAGGATCATTTATCTAGCGAATGACTATACAAAAAACAGATGGCCTTGGGAAAAAAGAGACGTGAAAATGGGGCTCGTCATGACAATTTTTGGTTTTCTTATTTTGGCATTTTCTTATATGTACCGGCCTTCAAAGTGAAACATCGCATGAGTGACAGATTTGGCCTGATCCCCCAAGGGCAACCCCGTGCTGATTTTGACTCTTTGAATAGGGAGTAAGTGATTTGAGAAAATCAATCCAATTATTAACGCACATTGGCTGGCTGCTGCTCGCGCTGAATTTACAGGGATGCAAAAGAAATCAATTGCCTCATTCTGGAACGCAAGCTCATAACGAATTGCATGGGATAGTCAATAATGGAAAAACGGCAAATGAAATTATCCTGTTCAATGACATCAATCAATTTCAACCTAAGTTAAGGTTCCCTCCGGAGATTCCTGTAGGTGTAGAAACGACAGGCTGGAATGCGCCGGAACAGCCAACCCTGATTAGAAAAGGCTACGCAAATGATGCGCGTATTGGGCTGGAATTGACCAAGGACTTGCAACTTGTACCCAAAAAAAGCATGGAGGAGGATCAACTGCTTGGTGGTATTGGCGTACATTTTTCTGCACACGGAGGCAGATCCACACCGGAATATGCAGAGGCCAATTTTAAAGAATCAATTGCTCTGGCTCGTCCTTTCGAAGATAAACCAGAGCTAAAATTAAGGGAATATACGCTGCTCACAGCCAACGGAGAGATCAGCGGGTATTTATATATTCCTTTGGACAAAAATATCAAAGGGCCTGGCGGCGAAAAAATATTGCTAGGCTGTCATGTCGGCGGTGCATCAAGTCTTCATAACCAAAGACCATCCAGTTGTGCCAGCCATATTGAACGCAAGGGAGGACTGATAGCTATATACTCATTTGATTCTGCCCTTTTGCCATATTGGCTCACAATCAGGACAGAAATAATCAGGTTTACAGACAGTGTGACGATCCAGTAATAATCTGGTCAACATCAGCTCGTTTGGGTACGATTAGTGAAACGTAATCGTACGTATATAAACCGCTGAAACAGCCATAACGATCTCAAGCTTGATGCCTGCGTAATTTGTACTGTGCGTCCAACCAGGAGCCTTGAGTGAGTAAACATGCGTACGATTACGCAAAGCTGATCGTATCTACAGGACCGACCTGACAATCGCGGTCTTCAAGTCGGAAAACGATCAGATAATGTCATGGCTATTGCATGCAAATTATCAAAACTTGAGCAACGCTCTTAAAGCCAGCACGGAATTTCCATCGTGATTATTCATCTATTTTCTGACCCTGCCTCCTCCAGCGCTTGGCAGTGGCACTATTCGCCGTTACACCATAAGTTCCTTTTTCGTATATATTCGCAAGGCGAAATGCCGCTGATGAAATTCCTATGTTTGCGGCTGAAGTCAACCAGTTTACATATTCTGCAGGATGGTCAACAAAAAAACTTTTTTGATCTTCGAGGAATAATTTCAGCAACTGCTCTGCTTTTCTTGGATTACCAGGTACGCCATCACCGATTTGGTACATTTTAATGACAGACCATCGTGGCTTATAAACTCCCCGTTTTCCTGCTCGCTCGTACCATACTATTGTCTCCCGGTGATTCTCTGTAGTACCGATTCCGTGGTAATACATATACCCTATGCGAATAGCAAGATCGCAATAGCTCTGGTCGTCAAAATTTCTTTGCGCCATGAGCCTGATTATTGTCTGCAAATAGAATTGTTTATTGGCTCTATCATTGGGATCCTCATTGTTGACGTTGAGCCAGCCATGACTGGTTAACATCTCAAGCGCGTCACGGTTACCAGCCATCACCGATTTCTCAATCCAAGGCAGCCATATTTCTGAAGGTGCGTTTTCTTCCTTAAGCACTCGTCCCAGTTTCACCTGAGCTATTGCATCACCTGCTTGAGCAGCTAATGTGTAGTAAGAAATGGCTCTTTGTCGATCTGATCTTGAAGAACTGCGATTTAAAAATATATCCCCTAACGCGGTCAATTGTTGCGTATCAGTTGCCAGAACCGTCGCTGCACATTCATCTAAAGTCTCAACCCCCATTCGTGGAGAGTATGTCATTACGCATCCGCCGGACTGAGCCTGAGCAGTAGCGAATACCGACATTAGTAAAACAGGGCTCAAAAGCCTCACCACCTTATGTCTATTCATCTTAATTTCTTTCTGTAGCATGCCAACGCGCCCCATATTGCCGTGATCGATGCTCTCTTCTATATTCTGCAAAAATGGGAATTGCAACTTGATGCTGTTTTCTTTGTCGATGCTGACTTTGGATAAGATTTTTGTTTTACGCATGTTGTTCAATGATTAGGTTGCTCGGGTTGTGTAGATACGGTCATTCATGCCACAAGCTCACGAATTCAATGAAACTATGGGCTACGAAAAATGATTGTCCCGAAGCTGGGTCGAATATTTCAACCGTAGGCGAGCTTTTATTAAAGTTCAAACAAATCAAATAATCTCCGGCATCTCTCGCTATGGGAATAAATCTTTCCGGTAGATTAAAAACTCCGTGGGGTCGTGCATACCATAAAATAGTAAACTGCCTGACTTCATCAGTAAATTCAAAAAATTCACTAATGCATGTCTCTTCTTTCTGGTATTCAAATGTAGAAATCTACGGACACGCACTGTCAGAATGCATCACTAAATCTATATACGAGTCAGGGAAAATAACATTTAGTTTTTTCTGTACTGCAGACACAATCCGTGAATCGACAGATGATTTTTTTTCTATTCCAAATGATTCCCAGTCAATTGTCATTCAATGACTCCAGCCAACGATGGGCTCTAAATAATCGCAAATACGCTTAAGAACGCGCGAACATTGCTTGTTACCCTGTTTTTCCCAAATCGCTTTTTCACACTAAAACCCAAGCCACCCAATTCACTCAAGCCAGCAGCGCCGAAATAAAATCCTTCTTGTCACTCTTCGCCACTTCCTTGAATTGCAGCGCTGATTCAACGTGGTGCAAGTGATGGGCCATCAGTTCTACGGCTTTTTCTACATCCCCGGCTTTTGCGGCCTTGATGAATTCCACGTGTTCGTCCGAAGAGCAACTGGCGTCGCGGCTGGACTGGTAGAGCATGGTGATGAGGGAGCTGCGGCCTGCGAGCTTCATGAGGATGTCGGTCAGTACCTGATTGCCTGCGGTTTTGGCGAGCAGGATGTGAAAGTCGCTGAGCAGGGTTGAGCGTTCCTGCACGTTGTTGTCGCTGATGGCCTGGCGTTCCTGGAGCAGGTGTTGTTCTATCCTGTCGTAATCTTCTGCTGTCGCCTTGGCGATGAATTCGCGCACCAGCGCAGCTTCGAGTATGCGGCGGACAAAGAATATCTCGTGCGCTTCCTGCTCGCTGGGCTTGCTGACGAAGGCGCCTTTTTCTGGCACGAGGTCAATGAGTTTGTCCTTGGCCAGCATCACCAGGGCAGCGCGGATCTTGGTGCGGCTGACGGAATACATGCGCGCCAGTGCCTCTTCCCTGAGCTTGGTGCCGGGCGGCAGCCTTTGCTCGGCGATGGCTGTGGTGATGTCTAGGGCGATGGCTTCTGAGCTGTCTGCCTGATCTGTATTGGTGGTGGCGGTCATATTCTTATTTACCTGTGGAACTAGCGTACTGCATGATGAGCTAAGGCGAAATTGTAACCTGATAAACTTAACGCCCAAAGATTTCCATCCTTGGGCGTTATTTTTATCACATGCTCACAGCTTTCACTCCATCAATTCATCCTGCTGCCAATTCTGTCTTGCTGTTCGCCAGATCATAACTGGCAATCGCTGCTGTATCACCATTCAACACTGCATGGGCACGGCTTCTGTCTATATCTTTCTCCCATGCGGCGACAACCACGGTAGCGACACAGTTACCGATCAGGTTACCGAGGGCGCGGGCGATGCCGATGAACCAATCGACTGACAAGACCAGCACCAGTCCCACTACTGGTATAGCTGGTATAGCAGATAAGGTGGCAGCCAAAATGACTATCGCCGAGCCAGGTACGCCATGCGCGCCCTTGGAGGTGACCAGGGCAATCGCCAGTATCGCCAGCAAATCAGAAAACGCCAGCGGGGTATTGGTAGCCTGGGCGATGAATACGGCGGCCAGCGTCAGGTAGATAGAAAATGCGTCGAGGTTGAAGGAATAACCGGTTGGTATCACCAGGCCAACGGTGGTGTCCTTGATGCCCATGTATTCCAGCTTTTTCATTACCTGTGGCAAAACAGAGTCGGACGATGCTGTTGCCAGCACTACCAGCAATTCTTCACGCAGGTATTTGATGAATTTGAAGATATTGAAACCAGCGACTTTCAATATCGCACCGAGTATGCCAAACACAAAGATGATGACGGCGGCGTAAAACAAAATCACCAGCAAACCCAGTTGCTTCAAAGACCCCACCCCATATTTGCCCACGGTGAAGGCAATGGCACCAAACACGCCCAAAGGTGCGAGCTTGATGATGAAGGACATGCACTTGAAAAACACTTCAGACAGGCTGCTGATTGCGTCGGCAATGGGGCGGGCTTTTTCACCTACCAGTGACAGGGCACAACCAAAGATCAGGGAAAACAGCAAGACCTGCAACACGTCGCCCGAGGTAAACGCACTCACCACAGTAGTCGGGATGATCTTCATGACAAATTCGGCAAAGCCTGCGCTTTTGACCTTGTTGGCATTATCGACATAGGTGCCCAGTGTGCTGGCATCAAGCGAGGCGGGGACAATGTTCATGCCCTCACCGGGGTGGAACAGGAAAGCCAGTGCCAGGCCCAATACCAGTGCAATCGTGGTCACCACTTCAAAGTAAATCAGCGCCTTGAGGCCGACGCGCCCTACTTTCTTGAGCTCACCTGCACCATAAATGCCATGGACAACAACACAAAAAACGATCATGGGAATGATCATCTTGATCAGTTTGATGAAGCCATCGCCTATGGGTTTGAGGCTGACGCCAAAGCTGGGATACAAGACCCCTATCAGTATCCCGGCTGCCAGGGCGATAAGCACCTGGCCAAAAAGTGATTTGTAGATACGCTGCACGATTACCTCCTGATTGACTGGTTATTATTACTTACTGAAATTCAACTCCAACTCATTGATATATATACGAAAATTCTTGCAGACCTCACCATCAAGCCAGCTTTTCAGGAAGCGATCTGAAATCAAATATACTGCATCCAATTTTTGTATGCAATAAATGAATTCAATAGTAGAATCCAAAAAAACAGGCAAAACGGCAGCTCTTACGACCAGGTAAATGCGGCATACATAACAAGACAAGCCGGGACAGCCACAGCTCACTATGAAGCCTGTACAAGATACCTAACAAAGGAGGAGACCAGCATGTCGAGCAAGATGCATTCCTACGCGAGTTGTGGCTCGCAAATCATGAACAGGGCTGACGTATTGGCGCAACATACCGAAACCCCGGGCATGTTGACGCGCACTTATCTGACCCCCGAGCACCACAACGCCGCCGCCCAACTGGCTGAATGGATGTGTGCTGCCGGCATGAACGTGCGGCGCGATATGGCAGGCAATGTCATAGGCCGCTATGAAGGCCTGGAACCAAATTCCCCCGCCCTGCTGACCGGCTCGCATTTTGATACGGTGCGCAATGCCGGTAAATATGACGGCAACCTGGGTATCTTGCTGCCGCTGGCCTGTGTAGAGCAATGGCATGCGGCAGGCAAGCGTTTTCCGTTCGCGATAGAGATCATCGGCTTTGCGGAAGAAGAAGGTGTGCGCTTCAAGGCCACGCTCTTGGGCAGCCGCGCCGCCGCAGGCACCTTCGACATGGCCGTGCTGGATAATCTGGATGACAGTGGTCTGAGCATGCGCGAAGTGATGACGGCTTCAGGCTTTCATCCAGCCGGGCTGGCCAAGGCGGCCTATGATCCGGCCAGCGTACTGGGCTTTGTCGAAGTACATATAGAACAAGGACCGGTCTTGCTCAATGAAGGTCTGGCGCTGGGCGTGGTCACGGCCATATCCGGTGCCACCCGCTATATGGTGGAGGTAGAAGGTTTGGCAGGACACGCAGGCACATCCCCCATGGGCATGCGCCGCGATGCCGCCATGGCCGCAGCAGAAACCGGTCTGCATATAGAGCAGCGCTGCCAGGGCATACCCGGTCTGGTTGGCACGGTGGGGCAATTCAATGTGCCAAATGGCGCGACCAATGTCGTGCCTGGCAAAGCGGTATTTTGGATAGACATACGTGCTGAGCAGGATGCAGTACGCGAGCAGGCAGTGGCCGATGTGCTGGCACAGATCAAGCGCATCGTCGCACGCCGCAAGGTACAATTCAATCTGCGCAAAACCCATGAAGCTGCCAGCGTGCCCTGTGCACCATGGTTGCAACAGCAACTGGCTGACTCCATCATTGCTTGCGATGTACCGCTGCGCCACCTGCCCTCAGGCGCAGGACATGATGCGATGGCAATGGCCGCCATCTGCGACGTTGCCATGCTGTTTGTACGTTGCGGCAATGGTGGCATCAGCCATCATCCCGATGAAATCATGACGGCAGAAGATGCCGCACTAGCCACACAAGCCTTTGCACATTTTGTTGAACACTTTCAATCGAGGCGTCAAGCATAAGACGCCCAATCACACTCAACACTCACCATGAAAGCTCTCCACCATGAATAATTACGAACAACTCGACGCCTGGATAGACAGCCATTTTGACGAGCAGGTCAAATTCCTGCAGGAACTGGTACGCGTACCGACTGATACACCGCCCGGTAACAACACGCCGCATGCAGAGCGCACTGCTGATCTGCTGCAAGACATGGGTATCAGCGCAGAAAAACATGCAGTACCAGACAATGAAGTAAAAGATGCAGGTCTGCAAAGCATCACGAATCTGCTGGTGCGCCGCCAATACGGCCCAGGCAAGACGGTATTGCTGAATGCCCATGGTGACGTGGTGCCACCAGGCGAAGGCTGGACCAAGGACCCTTACGGCGGTGAAATAGAAAACGGCAATATCTATGGCCGCGCCACTGCTGTCAGTAAATGTGATTTCTCGACTTACACCTTTGCCCTGCGTGCACTGGAGGCGGTTGCAAAACCCAAAGCAGGCACACTGGAATTGTTATTTACGTATGATGAAGAATTCGGTGGTGAAGTCGGCCCGGGCTGGATGCTCAAGCACAATCTCATCAAGCCTGACCTGATGATAGCTGCTGGTTTCTCTTACCAGGTCATCACGGCACATAACGGTTGTTTACAGATGGAAGTGACAGTGCATGGCAAGATGGCCCATGCAGCAATCCCTGACTCAGGCATCGATGCCTTGCAGGCAGCAGTCAAGATTTTGAATGCCCTGTATGCGCAAAATACCCTGTACAAACAGGTTACCTCGAAAGTAGAAGGCATTACCCATCCTTATCTGAATGTGGGGACGATAGAGGGTGGCACCAATACCAATGTCATCCCAGGCCGCGTCACATTCAAACTCGATCGCCGCATGATACCGGAAGAAAACCCGGCAGAAGTTGAAGCGACTTTGCGCAAAGTCATCAGCGATACCGCGGCTGAGTTGCCTGGCATCAGCGTGGATGTCAAACGCATCTTGCTGGCGAATTCCATGCGTCCATTGTCAGGCAATACGCCTCTGGTAGAGGCAATACAAAAGCATGGTGGAACTGTGTTTGGTGAAGCGATTCCTGCGCTGGGCACGCCGCTCTATACCGATGTGCGTCTGTTCTCGGAGGCAGGCATCCCTGGTGTTATCTATGGTGCAGGGCCTCGTACCGTGCTGGAGTCCCATGCCAAACGGGCAGACGAGCGTTTGAATCTGGAAGACTTGAGGCGAGCAACCAAGGTGATTGCACGCACGTTGCAAGATTTGCTGCAATAAAAGAAAACAACAATTCAAAACATCAGTGAATCAGAATTCTTCCCAATCGTCTTTGCTTGCTGAAGGTACTTTCTGTTTCACTGGTGCTGGGTCAGCCCTTTTTACAGCCATCTGGTTTTTAGCGTTAGGCAAGGCACGTGCGCTTTTGTTGTTGCTGGCGGACATTGCATTGCCAACCGCTTTACGCACTGTGGTCACGGCGGCTGTATGTGCACTATCGAGCTTGAAGGTGCTGACGAGTTGCACCAGGCCACCTGCCTGATCGCGTAGTGATTCTGCTGCCGCCGCCGCCTCTTCAACCAGCGCTGCATTTTGTTGGGTGACGGCGTCCATCTCGGTTACGGCGCGGTTGATTTGCTCAATGCCGGCTTCCTGTTCGCGCCCTGCTGCAGTCAATTCACCCATGATGTCGGTCACGCTGTTGATGCTGGAAACGACCTGGGCCATGGTGGCCCCAGCCTCATCAACCAGGCGGCTGCCGATACCGACTTTTTCTACCGAGTCATTGATCAGATCCTTAATTTCTTTGGCGGCGCTGGCAGAACGTTGTGCAAGGTTACGCACCTCTGATGCGACCACGGCAAACCCGCGTCCCTGTTCACCTGCGCGGGCAGCTTCCACGGCCGCATTCAGCGCCAGAATATTGGTTTGAAAGGCGATGCCATCAATGACGCTGATGATGTCCACAATTTTTTTGGATGAATCATTGATCTTGCCCATGGTGTCCACCACTTGCGACACCACCTGCCCACCTTTGGTGGCAACATCTGCTGCTGACACAGCGAGTTGATTGGCCTGGCGGGCATTGTCGCCATTGTGCTTGACGGTGGAAGTCAGTTCTTCCATGGACGATGCAGTTTCTTCCAGCGAGCCCGCCTGTTGCTCGGTACGCGAAGACAGATCAAGATTACCGGTGGCGATTTCTGTCGATGCACCGGCAATGGTGTCGGCACCAGTACGCACCTGACTGACGATGGTGGCCAGGCTGTCCTGCATGCTTTGCATGGCTTGCAAAACCCGGCCAATTTCATTATTGGAATCGACAATGATCTTCTCGCTCAAATCCCCAATAGCGAGTCTTTCTGCCGCCCGTCTTGCAACCAACAAGGGTTGAGTAATAGCACGGATGATCATGTACCCACTAATTACAGTGAGTAAAATAGCGAACAAAGTGACGACTGACAGTGTCAATCTTGCGGCAAAAAATGATGCCTCTGCTAATTTGCCAGACTCCATTGCGCCAACGTGATTAAGCTCAACTAATTTATCGAGTGATTCGCTGGCGGCATCAAAAAATTTCTTGCCCTCACCTTCCAGCAATACCTTGGCTTCATCATTTTCTTTTTTTCTTGAATGGGCAACTACTTGCTCGTGAACTTTCGCATATCTAGCCCAATTTTCTGCAAAACCGGTGTATAACTTTTTTTCTGCTTCACTGCTGATCAGTTTTACGTAAGACTGATTCTCTTTGTCCAGTACTGCCAACATCGCAGCCATGCGCTTGTCCAGAGCATCAAGAGCAGCATCGTCCGTATTGAGGACGTGCCTGAATTCAAGCATGCGGAAATTAGCGATTTGAGTGTCAATGCGATTGGCTACTTCAACACTGGGTAACCAGTCGGTGGTGATTTCATTTGTCGCCTCGCTCATTGAAGACATCTTGAAATAAGATACCCCAGAGATAAGCAGGAGCAAAGCCAGCACCAAACCAAAAGTGGCAATCAGGCGGGAAGAGATCGAGAAATTTTTCATTGAATACCTCAGTACAACATTGATTTCGAGTTGAATCTGGCCTGCACAACAGACTCATGCTGCCGTGACAATCGAGTTATCAGGCAAAGTTAAAACTATAGTAGCGGACAATTGCCATCATGCAATCTCACGACACAAGATTTCACGCTTGAGCAATAAAGGGATATGAGAGTTGGTGAACTGTTCCGACATTCGCGACTAATAGTCAATTTTAGTCATTTTTCAAAATTGAAAATATGACCATGGGCACTGGAGATGCAAAATCAGCATCATTGCTTGTCTAGAGGGGACTCGATGGCTGGCATGCAGCTTGGTCTGGCTTGAGAATGAACTGAATGCAGTTCCTCAAATTGAACCGGATTTTGGTGTTGTTACCCAAACTGTACACTGCATACAGAATAGTAAATAATGAACAAGATAAGGCGGCAAAGGTGAATTTGAAGTTCAAATAGCGTGCGACGCTGATGTTTGTGTTTACGTCCATATCGCACGCGCTTGATCGCTTCCATGAAAAACTGGTTCAGGCCAACTGATTTTTTCTGTCTGCCGCTACGGCCTGGTTGCGGGCGATTTCGAGTTCCATGGCTTTCATCTTTTCCTGATGTTCCATAGTACGCTGTTGCAAGTCAGTTTCGTGCTGGCTGGTCTTGATCCAGGCATGGCAGACCGAGTAAGCGATGGCAACAGCAAATGCACCGAGGGGAACGATTTGGGAATAAGACAGTATATCGGACATGATGTTTTTCCTTGCTTGGTTGATGGAGACTCCAGTATAGGGAAGTAAAGTCAGGTGCATAAGTAGCGGCTGTAAGCAGTATTGCATGACATTTGTCATGCCCACACCCTGCTCTGGTGAACAGCAATGCCGGGAAGCAAAGCACCCGCAAAAACTGTCGCTGCAACAAAGTAATACAGGTGTTACAGAGTTTTCTTGCTAAGCTAATCGCCCTGATCAAAGAATCAATAAGGCGCGAATAGCGTCAACTGCTGCCATGAAATATCTGCTCCCTCTGTTTTTCCTGTTACCTGTGCTCGCTTTTGGCCAGGGCAAGGACAGCAAAATCACCTGCACTGATGAGCGCCTGCTACAGGCTGAGACATTGAAAAAATCCGGCATCGTCCTGCCGGTGTTCAAGCATTACTGCTATAGCGACCAGTCTGGCAACTACGTGCTTTATCTGGCTGAAAAGCAGGATATAAAGCAGAATATAAAGCAAGGTGAAGAAAAACTGTCCCGCGCCGTAGAAGCGCACCTGCTGAAGATAGAAGCCGACAAGTCCCTGAGCAGTATTGCAAGCATACGCGACAAGGCGAATGCTGATGAAGCGGGCATGGAATTCTGGAGCAAGCTGACAGAAATCGGCGACATAGACAAAGATGGCAACATCGAATCCATCATCGTCTATCGCTTTTATAACAAGGGCGATGACGGACTGGCAGATCGTAGCGCCTACTCTGGCCGCATCAAGATCGTGATGCTATACAAGGGCAGCAAGGTCGTCATACGCGCAGTCACTGGCGACCTTGATGGCGAACGTGAAACTACGTCGACAGATAATTTCTTTGCCTTGCCTGCTACATTGCAAAAACACCTGGTGCAAAAGATGGCGGCGATGTACAGGGATGATCAGTACGGCTTTGATAACAGCTATCAATTCAAGCCTGTGAGCAAATCCATAAAAGCAAAAATAAAATAATGGCCATCCATAAAATTTTTATGAAACCAGGTTTATTCCTGCTCTTGCTGGCATGTTCCAGCCCTTTCGCCTGGGCACAGAGCAAAGGTGCCAATACCATTTGCAAAAACGACGCCATGCTCATGCACCCGGCCACCCTCAAAAAACTGAACATACAATTACCGGTGAGCCAGCACTATTGCTACAGCGATCAAACTGGTAATTATGTGCTGTACCTGGCGGAAGAACAGGATGTCGAATACCAAAGTGAAAACCTGTCAAACAACATTGCCGCATATCAGTTCAGGATAGAAGATGACCAGTCTCTTACAAATCCCATCATCATCCGCGACAAGGCCGCCAGGAATGATACCGGGGTCGCATTCAGGCAAAAGCTGATCGAATTTGCCGACATAGATGGCGATGGCCGCATAGAGCCCATCCTGGTTTATCGCTTCTATCTTGATGACGATGCCAAGATAAATTACGACCCCTACTTTGGTCACCTGAAAATCATCATGCTGTACAAGGGAGAAAAAGTCGTGATAAGGGCAAGCACCGGGCCATATCATGGTGATGCATTCACCACGGCGAGCGAGAATTTCTTTTCCTTGCCAAAGTCCGTACAGGAATATCTGGCAAGGAAAATGAAGAAGATGTCCGAGGACAAGCTCTTCGCCTTTGAACACAAGCACAACTATATGCCGCTCAAAAAGCGCGAGCCTTACAAGGAATTTTGAGGGCAGCTTCTGGCGAATTCGCTACCCTCTTTTTTATCCTTAGGCTGGCTTGAATTCCATGCGCTTGATATCACCGACAATAAACACATAGCAAAAAATGGCAATGGCAGCATTGGCAGCGACAAAAACCAGGGCACCGGCAAATGAACCCGTCGCTTGCAGGATATAACCAATCACGATGGGCTTAGTAATACCGGCAACGTTACCAAAAGTATTGAACAATGCACCACTGAGGCCACCCGCTTCTTTTGGCGCGGTATCAGAAACTACCGCCCAACCGAGAGCGCCTATTCCTTTACCAAAGAATGCCAGCGACATGGTCGCAATGACGATTGCATCTGTGCTGATGTAATTGCAGAAGATCATGCTCATCGCCAATAGCAGGCCGATGACGATAGGTGTTTTTCTGGCCTTCGACAAAGACACACCGGCCTTGATCATGCGGTCAGAAATGATACCGCCAAGTACCCCGCCAATAAAACCTGCGATGGCGGGTATGGCTGCGACAAAACCTGCTTTGAGAATAGTCATGTGCCGCTCTGTTACCAGATAGACAGGGAACCAGGTCAGGAAAAAATACGTCAGCGTATTGATGCAATACTGGCCGATATACACCCCCAGCAGCATGCGGTTGGACAGCAATTGTTTGATGATAGAAGCAGTATCAAGCTGCTCTGTTTTTTTAGTCTGGTGCGCAGTCTCAAGATCAATCAAGGCCCCGCCATCTTTTAAGTACTGGAGTTCTGCGGCATTGATGCGCGGGTGCGTTTGCGGGTCGTGCAGTTTGAACTTCCAGACCACAGACATCATGATGCCCAGCGAACCCATGACATAAAACACACTGGGCCATCCCCATTGATGAACGATCCAGCCCATGAAGGGCGCAAAAATCACTGTCGCAAAATATTGGGCAGAATTAAATATCGCTGCCGCCAGCCCGCGCTCACTGACAGGGAACCAGGCAGAAGCAATACGGCTGTTACCAGGAAACGATGGCGCCTCTGCCGCACCAACCAGCAGGCGCAGCGCAAACAGCACGGCAATCGCCGCCGCGCCAGACAAAAAGCCCACCAGACCCATGAGCATCGTAAACAATGACCACAGGAAGATACTGCAAAAATAAGTCCCCTTGGAACCATATCTGTCGAGCAGCCACCCACCAGGGATTTGCGCCAGCACATAAGACCAGGCAAACGCTGAAAAAATAAAGCCCATCTGCACAGATGACAGACCCAGGCTCTTGCTTAATTCCGGCCCGGCGATGGAGATGGATGCGCGGTCAGCATAGTTGATGGTCGTTACGATAAATAAAATCAACAAGATACCCCAGCGGGTTCCTGTGCGTGTCTGGCTGTTCTGCCTGCCTGCTGCTAATGCTTGCGCGTCCATCCTGTCCCCATTTGTATAGTTTTTCGATATCGCTTGCTGCCATAGAAATGGAACAATGCCAATGCCGGATTAAATATATCTAAAACTATACATTGTTATAGGACGTCCTACAACTATGGATTGTAACGAATATTGTTCTCAGAAAAATTCAACACTTACAGCTGGAATTACTTGCACGATTCATAGTAAAAAATCGCCGCCTTGAACTTGAGGGGATAATTATTTTCCTTATTTACAAAAATCTATGTTGTACGATAACACACAATCTACATCGACTAACTCAAAGCCAGCCAGCCGTTTTATGATAAAAGGACGAATGGCAAGTAAGCTGACATGGTCATCTTTTTTGACTATGTGGCAGTACGGTCTTTTCCTGTTTCAGTATTGATTTTTTATATTTACCAGACAACTATTTATCCAACGGAATCACGGCTGCAGCCTTTGGCAACTGGTCGCCTTCATGCCAGTTATTTGCCAGACTATCTGCTTGCGCTATCATTTTTGTTGACATACTAATGGCAAGATCGTCACGTCCCGCAGCATAGGCCTTGCGTTCTTTGTCTTGCTCGGCCAGTCTGTATGCAATCAAAATATTGACGTATGCGGTAACAAAATTTCTCTCAACCCCAGTGCCATTTGCATACATGGTCGATAAATTTGCGAAAGCGACAGCATCGCCTCGCAGGGCTGCTTTTTCAAGCCAGCTTAAAGCTTGGGAGAAATCCTGTTTCACAGTTCTCCCAGACATGTACAAATATCCCAGATCAGACTGCGCCGCGGGCCATTCTTTACTAGCGGCATCCGTTAATAATACGATGGCTTTTTCTTCTGATTTTTCTATTCCCTTGCCGGAAAAATGTAAACTGCTCAAGTGATATTCACCACAAGCATCATTTTGCGCTGCTGACTTCTGGTACCACGCCACAGCCTCAGCCATATCGGCTTTTATTAACTCACCAGCTTCATAGCCAATACCGACATAACACTGTGCGATGCCCAGTCCCTGCTGCGCAGCTTTCAGATACCATGAGAATGCCTCTCCTGGAAGTGCGGGACCGCCTACGCCTATCCTGAGAGCCTCTGCAAGATTGTATTGAGATTTTGCGTGACCTTGCTTTGCTGCTTTAGTAAACCATTCACGCGCTTTGCTCATATCTTTCGCAACCCCTTTGCCGCTCAAATACAATGTCCCCATATTATATTGGGCAATCATTTCGCCTTTATTTGCCGCACTCAGCCACTCTGCATATGCTCCCGCATAATTCCCGCGGGCATACGCACTAGCACCTTTGTTAATATCGGCGTAACTTGGCGCGCTTACAAAGTTAAGTGAAATTAACAAAATGCAGCATGCGTTGAAAATCTTTTTTGTCATTGGATAGATATGCAGTTTTTGCATATAAAGAATATATTTCTCAGTTCAATTAAAAACCTAAAAAAGTATTTCCACTTTTTTGGGCCTTCAATTTACGTACACTAAATCATCACACAGCCTGTTGCCTGATCTTGCGAAAAATCACCAGTGATGACAGCATTTACTTACATTGAATACTAAACTGATTTTTTTTATTGATTTGATAGTTGCATTTGCTGACCCTTTGTTTGAGATCAACCCGCTCAACATGTCCGTCAGCGTATTTGCATACCACCGTAACAGAACGTTTTTGATCATAGACAGAATCCAATAACCAATAACCTGAATTCTTGCCGCTCTCTTCTGGTACCAGACTGGCAAGCTCTTCTGGTGTACCGTCGAAGACGGTAACCGAGACCGGAAATGACGCGTCCCGACGTGGGCAAATCTCTGCAGAAAATGCTGGCTGTAGCATGCTGAGTGTCAGACATGCGCAAACGAGGCTTTTCAACTTGAAATTAATACGCACAGTATCTCCATCTTAAGTAACAAAAAAGTGGCAAAAAGCTTGCTCCAGCTTATCACATCGATGCGACGTGCCACTCGCCAGAATTTTCACAAACCCTGACTTACAATACAAGAAAGGCCCAAAAAGCATTTTCACTTTTTGGGCCTGCAATTTCCATTCATTAAACCATCACACAGTCTGCGGTCTGTTCTTATGAAACGTCACCGTATTGTATTGCACCGATGATGGCGGTGGTGCCTGCAGGATGTGCTTTTTCATTGCGCCTATGATGTGCATCTCACACGGCTTGCAATCAAATTTGAGGGTGTATTTTTCTTCACCTGTAACCAGGGTCATGGGTTCGGCCTTAACCTGGCCTTGTACACCTTGCACGCCCTTGGCCTGTTTGGGGCAGAGGTTGAAGGAGAAGCGCAGGCAGTGCTTGGTGATCATCAGCGAAACTTCGCCCGGCTCTTCATGCGACTCGTAGGCGGCGGCGATCAGTTGTACTGCATGCTTTTCATAAAAGCTGCGGGCCTTGTGGTTGTACACGTTGGCGAGGTAGCTCAGTGTTGTTTCTGGATAGGCGACTGGTGGCTCGACTGCGGGCGTGCGTTCTGGGCGTTGCCAAGCAGCGCTGCGTGCAATTTCATGCGCAGCCACCGCATCGCGACGCAGGGCGTTGATGACGGAGGATGGCACGAACCAGGGCTGTAGCAAATCGAGATTGACTTGCGCAGCCTCAAACATGGTGTTGCCAAGCTTGGCGAGGTTATCGCGCAGACCTGCTTCTGCCTTGTCGCGGTTTTGTGCTGGTTCCAGCGCCAGTTGTGTACTGACTTCAGAAGTCACGCCATCTTCATCGGTGATCTTCAGGCTCAAACCTTCTGCCTGTTCTGTCAGAGTCATATAGACAGGGATGCGGCGCTCGGCGGATTTTTTGGTCAGCGCATGTTCCCAGCGATGGTCACGGTTGCGGTTGATCAGGGTGCCGACTTTGAGACTGACCAGCTCGGCCATTTTTTCATTCGGGAAGACACGCCAGATTTCACCGTTTTCTGAGGCACCTACACGTTCTACCGTGTTGGCCTGGATGCCTGCGACTTCACGCTTGACCATGTAGTTGAGGCCGTCACCATTGGACATGGGTTCATTGGCTTCTATCTCAAAGAAGTTCGCAGCCAAGCGTGTGACATAACCCAAATGCAAACCTACATATTTGGGGGAATCGAACGCACCTATGTCTTCAAGACGGCCATTGGCAAAATAATCGGTATGGCCACGGTGGAAGTTTTTATCGACATTGGGTGTGAAGGCAACCTGGCTATGGCCACTGGAAGCACGCGTGAATTCTGGCCTGCGTTCCAGAATTTCATCCAGCAGCAAACGGTAATGGGCGGTGATGTTCTTGACATAGCCCATGTCCTTGTAGCGTCCTTCTATCTTCAATGACTGTACGCCTGCATCGAGCAGTGCTTCAAGATTGCGGCTCTGGTCATTGTCTTTCATCGACAGCAAATGCTTTTCATAGGCGACTACCCTGCCCTCACCATCGCTGAGGGTATAAGGCAGGCGGCAGGCTTGTGAACAATCGCCACGGTTGGCACTGCGGCCATTGTCGGCATGTGAGATATAGCACTGGCCAGAGAAAGCCACGCACAATGCGCCATGGACAAAGTATTCAAGCGGCGTGGCAACCTGTGCCTTGATCGCCTGTATCTGTTTGATCGTCAGTTCACGCGCAAGCACCAATTGCGAGAAACCTACATCGCCCAGGAACTTGGCTTTTTCCACACCACGGATATCGCACTGTGTGCTGGCATGCAGCTGGATAGGCGGGATATCAAGTTCGAGTATGCCCATGTCTTGCACGATGAGGGCATCGACACCTGCATCGTACAGTTGGCGTATTTGCTTGCGTGCAGGTTCCAGTTCTGAATCATGCAGGATGGTATTCATGGTCACGAAGATGCGCGCATGATAGCGATGGGCAAATTCGACCAGGCTGGCGATCTCGCTGATCTCATTACTGGCATTGTGACGCGCACCAAACGAAGGGCCACCGATATACACAGCATCAGCACCATGCAAGATCGCTTCGCGGCCTATCTCTACAGTTTTGGCGGGCGATAAAAGTTCGGTCTGGTTGACAAGCAAGCTCATGGTGATGGCCAGTGACAGGGAAAGGGCGAAATTATAAAGGAAATCAAGGGCTTATGTCGTATTTGCTGCTGTAACCCAGTATTAATTGAATGTTGATTAAGCAATATTACGCTGGCAAAGCTGCTTTCTTGGGTTTCAATCAACATTAATGCCTGGTTTTTGTCTTTAGCAGTGTAGATCAAGGTCGGCAAATAACCAGAAGATATGTGGCGCAAACAAATTTTCATTGCGTAAAAAGAACGCTTTACTGTTTCCCTTTCTTGCCTGCTCTACAATATGGCCTAATGTCATCACTACCGTATTTATGCGCCTATCTCCTGCCGGTCTGTTCTTAGTTTTGCCCCTGCTACCTGCTTTTGCTTTCGCACAGGCCATACTGCCTCCCTCGGTAGAGGCTGCAATCAACAGGACCAATGTGCCAATCCAGGCATTCAGCGCAATTGTCATGCCTGCCAGTGGCGGCCAACCAGTGTTGATGCAAGCGGCAGACCGGCCCATGAACCCGGCATCGGCGATGAAGCTGGTGACGACTATCGTAGGGCTGGAAGAACTGGGACCGACCTTTCGCTGGAAGACACAGATACTCGCTGATAATAAGAGCAACAAGAAAGATATCTACACTGGCAACTTGTACATACGCGGTGGTGGTGAACCCAGCCTGACGATAGAAAAACTGGGCAGCATGTTGCGTAGCCTGCGCAATCAGGGCTTGCGCCGCCTGCGTGGAGATATTATTCTTGACCGCAGTTATTTCCAGCCTGAGCGGCCAGACATAGGTGCAGCGCAATTCGATGAGTTCCCCGATGCTTATTACAATGTCATACCTGATGCACTGCTGGTCAACAGCAACCTCAGCAGCATCTCCCTGGAATCAACGACTGACAAGATAGAGGCACGCCTGAACACCCCGCTGGACAAGGTCAAACTTGTCAATCACCTGCACTTCAATGAACTGTCCTGCTCTGCCTGGGAGACTGAATGGCAGCCACCTGTGATAGACACTGTCAATAATATGGCGGATGATCCAGAGGTAGATAATCCAAACGCGCCAGCCAGTAAAAAGCCGCTACGTCAGACCACCAAAGCGGGCCTGGAGATCACACTCAGTGGCGGCTTCCCCAAGCGCTGCAAGATCACGAACAATATCAACATACTTGACCGTAACCAGTATCTCGCGCATCTGATACGCGCGCTGTGGCAGGAAATGGGTGGTACCTGGCAGGGTGAAGTGCGCGATGGCAAAACACCCGCCTCAGCCACCGTGCTGGCAGAGCGCCAGTCAGAGCCCCTGGCAGACATCCTGCGCATCATCAACAAGCAGTCTGACAATGTCATGGCGCGTATGCTGTACCTGACTCTGGGCGCAGAATCCGCCAACAAGCAGGGCATGACCAACCTGCAGGCAGCAGACGCACGTATCAGGCAATGGTTGTTCAGGCAGGGTATCAATGATGCCGGGCTGGTGCTGGAAAATGGTTCCGGCCTTTCACGAATTGAACGTATCAGCCCACAACAAATGGCTGGTTTATTGCAGGCGGCTGCTCGCAGCAACTGGTATGCCGAATTTGCCAGCAGCCTGCCGGTTGCCTCCATGGATGGCACCATGCGCCGTCGCCTCAAAGGTGGGCCAGCAGAATTGCGCGCGCGCATCAAGACCGGTACCTTGAAAGATGTGGTGGCGATTGCAGGTTATGTCAGGGATATCAATGACCAGCAATGGATAGTAGCGGCGATGATCAATCATGATGAAGCCGTCAAGGCGAAGGCTGCGTTGGATGAATTGATTACATGGGTGGCAGCAGGTCGCCCTTAAATTTCACTGAGATTCACTGCGCTTATTTGGCTTTGACCGGCTTGTCATTTGCCACGACATACTTCTGCGTATCGGCATCAAACACCAGCTTCTTCTTGCCCTTTTGTGCGGTGATGACGAAGTCATAGGTGTTGGTGCGCTCGCCCGCACTGTCGGTCATCCGGCTGATCTGGCGGTACCCGTAAGTTTTACCTGCAAATTCGACGATGAGCGGGCCGGGTGTGGCAATGCCGGGGGCTAGTTCCCACTTCGCAAGATAGTCATAGCAATGTGATGGGTCTTGTTCATTTTCATGCAGGTGCAGGCGTGGGTGCTTGCCCTTGCCGGGGCGCATCATGCTTTCACATTCAGGGCCACTCTCTACATGCTTGACCAGATCGACATCCTGGTCTTTATCAAACAATGGGGTGATCTTGTCTGCTTCTATGCGCAACAAACGCAGCCACACATGCACTTCGTTTTTCTCTACATGACTATGTTCTATTGCCATGGCAAAGTCACCGGGGAATAATTCCACCACACTGGTCTTGCTGATGCGACCGTTGGCAGCCAGCCATTCAACCACGTCCTGACGGTTGGTCAGTGACCAGGCTTCGCCACGGCGTTTGAACCAGTAGGCGGAAATCAGGTTGGGCAAACCCGATGCCAGAGGCTCACCCTTGACCAGCAGGACAGCCGTATCTGCATCAAGCTTTTGCACGTGCAGGGCATGCATGCGCAATGCCAGTTGGGTCGTCGTGGGAATAGACGCCGGCAATTCGGCCTTTAACTGCGGTGTCCTGATGATGTCTTTGTCGTCATTGATGTCCCAGCCCTTGAAGACCAGGCGCATGAGATCACGCTGCTCCAGCGTTTGCACTGACTCATTACGGGCGCACGCTCCCAGCATGCACAGACTGGCCATGAGTGAGTAAGGGACAATAATTTGAATCAGATACCGGGACAATTGCACTGTGGAAATTTTTCTTGAAGGAGCAATACAGATTTTAACTGATCACTGCCGCCAGCGTAGTGCTGTCATGAACAGAGATTTTTTTGCGTGCTAAACACCGCCTTTTTTGAATTGCGCAACATCAGAAAATAAATACTTGAATTTCATAAAAACAATTTGCAAAAGAGTAAGGTGTGCACTATGCTCATTTCTACAACTTGTACAACAGGTTGAGCACAACACTCAAAACAATATCGGGAGAGACTGTCAAAGAAAGATAGTGACAGCGCCGAAGGAGCAACCACCCCGGAAACTCTCAGGCAAAAGGACCGTTATTGTTGTCAAACTCTGAAGAGCGGCTGGATTGCGTCACCCAGCACACCGAAGGAGCAAGCATTGCAGCCTTACCAATGGCCGCAGGCGAAATCTCTCAGGTCCAGGACAGAGGGGGTATCCGTTGCGTAACTGCGCACGGAAATCCCTTTGACGTCTGGAGTCTGCTTACCATGAAATTCATCCATTTGAACGGTGACACTGTCACCGCGATGGCGGCCGCCTGCGCGCTGTCCATCTATAAAACCGGGTTTTACACTGATTGCAAAACCGAGTTCAAAAACATGAGCGACACTCAGCAAGCCGCCAGCCTTGACGGCCCTTGCTACAAAGATGATCTCAGTATCATCACAATCACCTCAATCACCACAGGCCTTTTGCACTCTCACGATATACGACCGCAGTGTAGTCATATTCATTGTTGACGCTGACCAGCGCAATTTCTTTTTCATAAAAATTCTGGTTATAGAGTTCTGAGCTGCTCTATAAGCGGATCCCCTATTCCCGTTTGCGCGGGAATGTTGTCCGGCATGTCAACCATGCCATGTTTCAAGCTGCCCAGTCCGCTTGAATGGGCGAGCTATTGTCTTAACCAAGTCACAAACCAACCAAGGAGTAAATCATCATGCATTTTCACCCTGTTTCAAGATTCAAAAAGTCCACTCTGGCTGCTTTGATTGTCAGCATCAGTTGCGCTGTCGCCAGCCCTGCATTATTGGCACAAAATCTGGCCAGCGATATTGGCGGGACAACTGATCAGGCACGTCTGGTCAGCGCTGCCGCACAACGCGATTTTGCCGAGTTTGTGCAATTCAATGTACAGCGTCGCGGCGGCACCCTGCCGTCTGAATTCCCGCTTGAAGTCAATGATGTGCAAGACCTCAAGGATGCGAAGATAGGCTATGGCTTTCCAGTCTATAGCCTGCCGCCGCAAGACGTCATGACAGGCCGTGGTGATTTGCGCAGCATGGCAAAAGCGACTGGCGAATGGCGCTTTGTGATCACCCTCAACGACACGCCAATAGGCCTGGCAACCCTGCGGCAAAACAACGGGCGCTGGGGTGTGACTTCATATGGTGGCGCAGTACTGGCCAAGGATGTCGATGCGGCGATTGCAGTGCATGGCAACAGCACACGTTCCAACCTGCGCTTCATCCGAGTATATCAGGCCATGTCAGATTTTCTGGAAGTAGTCTCGCCTACCGATGCCCGTGCCCGCTTTGCACCCTTGCAAGCCGCCCGCCAGAATTTGCTGCTGCAACAGCGCAGCGAAAAACTCGGCACACAATCTGCCAACAATGGTTTGCTGGAGCAAAGCGACATCCTTGAGCCTTTGCGCATCAGCGTCAAGCGCAATATTGACAGCTTTCGCTAAGCCAGAATCCAACTGAATATACCTACAATAAATACGGAGATATCATGAAAAAAAATATGTTAAAGCTCATATTCGTCTTGGGAGCAATGCTGGGCATACCCAGCGCTTACGCGCAATACCGTGCATTGAATGTACCGCTGGTCACGCAAGAACACAGCCAGTGGTGCTGGGCAGGCAGCAGCAAGGCCTTGCTGAGTTTTTATAATCAAAATCCCAGCCAGTGCCAGATCGTGAACTGGGCTTATGGCCTGAATTACGCCTGCGGCAATACCAACTTTAACTGGAACAGCAACGCCAACCAGCCCAACTCCATGTATGGCAGTGGCGGCAGCGTGCAAAACATCCTGGCGCATTGGGGTGTGCCAAATACTGCCTATAACTATGCATCGTCATGGAACACGGTAGTCAACGACATCAATGCCAACCGCCCTTTCGTGATCCGCTATGGCTGGACCAATGGCGGCGGCCATATCATGGTTGGTACCGGCTATGAGGTGTATAACGGCACCAACTATATCTACATCATGAACCCATGGCCAGGCGAAGGCAAAACCTACCGGACTTATGGCTCTGCCGTGTCCGACTATGATCATCAATGGACGCATACGCAGCGCGTGAATATCAGTGGGTGATGTTTAAATACTGGTTTAAAACACTGATTTGAAATACTGATGCAGTAAATTGACTGGGGGTGCAGGGAACACCACCTCCAGTCCAGAACTCAACACGGTTCAAGGCAAACCACAGGAACATATTTTGACTGTGATTCAGATAACAACATATACTGGAACATAATCAGCGCCTCAATTACCGACTATTGACATCGCCTGTCAATTCCAAATCAGGCAATTTTTAAACACCAAATCGATATGAGTATCAAAGCTTTGGTCGAATCTTCGACCACACAAGAAGATAAGCCAACAGCAGACGAAATACTTTTACATTGCAGTAAAGCAAGAATCAGTCATGAATTGTTTTTTAATCAGTTTTCTCTCGAGGTAGCCCGGGGATTTCATGAGCAGCGCTATGCTTATGAAGACTGCGATGCCGTGATGAATCATCTGTTCAACATCATGACAACTGCGCCTTTTTTCGATACTGAAATCAATACCCCAGAGCCTGCATTTTCTATTTTTCTTGCTTTCGATTCAGGTGAATACCATCATCCGCATGACCTTCCTCATGAAAGTCCAATAGAAAAACACACCAGACCGCGTGTGGCAGAAATACTGAAATTACATACTTATCGCGAGTAACTGCCCGCATACTTTACAATGCGCGCATGAGTACTTCTTTTTCCTGCCGCCCCCATTGCGCCGCCTGCTGTATCGCGCCATCCATCACCAGCCCTATACCTGGCATGCCGGACGGCAAACCCGCGGGCGTGCCCTGCATACAACTGGATGAAAATTGGGGATGCAAAATTTTTGGTCTGGCCAGCCGCCCTGCAGTTTGCTCAGGCTTGCGGGCTTCGGTGGAAATGTGTGGGGACAGACGTGAACAAGCCATGTTTTTTCTGACACAGCTTGAACTTGCAACTGCTCCGTCCATTTCATAAAACAAAGAAGTATGAGCATCATTCACATATCTGACTTAACTGCTAAAGAGATTGCCAGCATCTGGGAGCTGGCAGAACGCCAGGACATGCATATCCAGGGGCGGGTTGCATGGTCGTTTGAGGGCAATGGCATACGCACCCGCACCAGCTTCATACAGGCTTTCCAGGAACTGGGCCTGCGCTTTGTTGAATTGCCCAATGTGCTGAAGACAGCAGAGAGAACCACAGACCTGGCCGCCTATCTCGATGACTTTTACGACATCTATGTCATACGCGAACGCAATCATGAGCGCCTGGCGGACTTTGCAAACAATAGCTGCCGCCCTGTCGTCAATGCGCTGTCCAGCCAGGGTCACCCATGCGAGGTATTGACAGATGCTTATTATGTAAATCAGGCAATTGCACCGATACAGCAGGCGAGAATATGCCTGTGGGGCCCGCCTACCAATGTCATGCGGTCCTGGCATGAGTTGGCGGTGGTCATGGGCTTTCAGGTCACGCAGTTGTGTGAGGCTGCCTTTCATGAAGCAAAACCAAACGTCAGCTATGCCTCATCGATTGAATCCAGCTTTGATATCGTCATCACCGATGGCTGGCCTGAGAGCTATGCAAATGCAGACTGGTCATTAACTACCGGGCATCTTGAACAGATGGGCATGCCGCATTTGTTGCCAACGCCACCATTTTCCATAGGCAGGGAAATTGCCTTTGACCCCGTCAGTTATGCAGGCTTTACTGGCTACCGGCAAAAGAACCTGCTCCTGCCAGTACAAAAGGCCATACTGGTTTATTTGCTAAGTCATAAAAAGCCACAGTAAGCAAAATCCGGGATGCTTATTTGTAAATTTTGATCTAGACTGCACTTAACAAATGCGCTGCCATCTACATACTTGCCAATGCCCGGACATAAGATTTGGCTATGGCAGATGCAACAATTGTTATAGAAATTTGCATTAAAATTGTACAAGCTTTATACAATTAGCTTATTACTTCCAAGTATAATTGCCATATGGAAAGTCAATTTCCTGTCTTCCTGATGCAGGCCAGGCATCGCAATATGCGTTCGCATAGAGGTCTGCATTTTCCATTTGTCTTATGACAACAAATTGAAAATCTATGATCTCTCTTTTTAAACACCTCTCGGTGGGCAAGCGCTTAGGTATCGGTTTTACCCTCATACTCGCCCTGTTCTTTGTAACGACCCTGGTTGCCATCATCAAGCTAAATACCGTGGCCGCCGCGGCAGACGATTTATTGAAAGACCCGCTGGCAACCGAGCGTCTGGTCAGTGACTGGTACCGCAATATCCACACGGGCGTACGCCGCACGACAGCCATTGCGAGAAGCAGCGACCCCTCACTGGCGACCTTCTTTGCAGCAGAACAGGAAGAATCTACCCGTGTCTCTGGCTTGCTGCAAAAAGGTATTGCCGAGCATATGAAAAGCGCTGACGAAGTCGCCCTCTTTAAAGAAATCGGCGAGCAACGCCAGGCCTACCTGAGCACCCGCAATACCGTGGTTACCCTTAAAAAAGATGGCAAGGTCGATGAGGCCAATGAGGCGCTGGAAAAAGGCTTCATTCCTGCGGCGGCACTATATGTCAAAAAAATAGAAGAAATGCTGAGTCTGCAACGCAAGCAGATAGACGAAATGTCGGCTGAAATCCAGCAAACCTATCAAACCAGCCGCATACTGCTGATCGTGCTTTCTGTGGTTGCCGCGATGCTGTCAGTCGCCTGCGCCTGGCTGATGACGATTTCGATTACCAGGCCGCTGTCCAGGGCCACGGCAGTTGCTGAGAAAATGGCTCAGGGTGATTTGAGTGAAACCCTGGAGATCAAACTGAATGATGAGATCGGCAAGATGATGCATGCCATCAATGGCATCAACACTGGCCTCAGCAGTGTTATCGGTAATGTGCGCCATGGCACCGAGACCATCAATGTGGCAGCGGCAGAAATTGCTTCTGGCAATGCTGACCTGTCATCCCGCACAGAATCACAAGCCAGCTCACTCGAAGAAACCGCTTCATCGATGGAAGAGCTGACATCCACCGTCAGACAAAATGCCGACAATGCGCGCCAGGCCAATCAACTGGTGATCTCGGCATCCGGCGTGGCTGTCAAGGGTGGTGAAGTAGTTGGTCAGGTGGTAGAGACCATGGGCTCGATCAAAGAAAGCTCACGCAAGATTGTCGATATTATTTCTGTCATTGACGGCATCGCCTTCCAGACCAATATCCTGGCCCTGAACGCCGCCGTTGAAGCAGCCCGCGCCGGTGAACAAGGCCGTGGTTTTGCGGTGGTGGCGACCGAGGTGCGTAACCTTGCGCAACGCAGCGCATCTGCCGCCAAAGAAATCAAACACCTTATTGATGACTCGGTGGGTAAGGTCGAACATGGCAGCAGGCTGGTTGATACTGCTGGCCAGACCATGACAGACATCGTCTCCAGCGTCCAGCATGTGGCCGACATCATGAGTGAAATCACCGCGGCCAGCCAGGAACAAAGTGCCGGTATCGAACAAGTGAACCTGGCCGTCACGCAGATGGACGAGATGACCCAGCAAAATGCCGCCCTGGTGGAAGAAGCCGCCGCAGCAGCAGAGAGCATGCGCGAGCAGTCAGGCAAATTGTCTGAGCTGGTGTCACAGTTCCACATCATGGAGCAGGCGCAAAATCCTGCCGTGCAAACTGGCCGCCCCGTGAATGCAGGACGCAAGCCAGTCATTGCCAGGGCCGCAGTCAAACCTGGTAATGCGGCAAATGCAGCCAGAGCACAAATCCGCCAGATACCGCAAAGAAAAGCAAAAGCCGCTGAACAGGATTGGGAAGAGTTTTAATTACAGAATATCCAGTCCAGCAAATTGCGACTTCAGCAAATTTGCTGGCCTGGTCTGGGAAATTAAATTTCTTGCTACCAGTTTTTTTGCAAACCCCTCTATCCTTGCGATCAAATCTTGATGCGCATGGAGTCTCCACTCAAAAAGAACAGTGAGATGCCGTCATCATTTTGATTAACGCGCACGACTGACTGCTCCAGGCTGGCGGCATACAGCTTGCTGCCATCCGGCCGGTAGATGCCAAACCACATGCGCTGGGTACTGGTGCGGGAATTGGCCGCGAGCAAAAGGTAGTCGCGCCCGCCTATCTGTACTTCGCTGGCTTGCAACTCACCCATGTAAAAGGCGGAAGGTATGCGTTCCAGCATAATGCGCAGGCCATCATGATAAACCTGTATCAGTACGCCATTGTCAGTGCCAGAGCGTACAAAATTGAATTCAAACGAACCCATTCTGGTAGGTGTATTGCGGCGCACATGCACATAGTCGGCAAAGTCGGCAAAATAATTATTGCGGTCAGTGCGTGTCTTGTTATTTACTTGCTGGGTGATTTCGGTTTGCACATCTTTCTCCTTAAATTCAGGGTAATTCCAGGCTTCTGCCTTGACTGCATCGCTGTCCTGCCCTGTCCTGTCCAGCCCCGGCAATTCCTCCGCCAACGACAGGTAGCGCAATAAAACAGCCACTCAAATTCATACATAAGCAAACAAACAGGGCAAAACGCATGCGTGCCGCACCTGGCTTGCTCTTCATTAATGCTCAGGCCTGATCAGCAAACGCCTGCCAGAACCCGAGGTATCGACAATGGAAATACCGTCGGCATGCTCCGTCAATTGCCAGTGCCCGTGAGGCAGACCTATGCGATAGACGGGGTTGCCATCTGCCGCGAATATCGCCAGCCACATGGGCTTGTGTAAAAAGCCATTGGCCACGGTCAGCACATAGGTTTCATTACCAACCTTGAGACTGGCCGCTTCCAGGCGGCGGTAACTTTGCTCACCAGTAAACACCGGCGATATGCTTTCGCTCACCATGAAGCTGCCATTCCTGCTGATCTGCACCTGGTCACGCAGGCTCGCGCTCATTAGGGCACTGTCCGCAGGCGCGTTGCGCGGCAGATGCTGGGCTTTGCTATAGGTGACGATAAATTCCTGCAAACGGGTGGGCACAGTGCCATCTACCTGGATGTGGTGAGCAAACTGCGCCAGATGCTGGTTGGCGTCTGGCAAGCGCCAGACATACTGTTGCCGCACCAGCGTGACTTCAACCTGGTTACTGCGGTATTCCGTCAATACAGTATCTGCGCCGCCGTCCAGACCTGCCGTGGCCTGGGCTGGCGGGGCTGGCATGGTCGTTGTGCTACAGGCACTCAGGCCAAGAATCAAACTCAACACCACAAGCGCGTGCAGGCTGGCAGCGCGGCCATACTGGCAAAATGTGGTATATCGTTTGGGTTGCAGGGACATGCGGTATCAAGCCATCATCATTAAACAAGTCGAAGTATCGCGATGCTTCATTTTAGTGACAATGAAATTAGGCAAAGTACTAAAATACGGTACTTTTGGTGCAGGCTGCTGCCATCTGGCAAATGCTCAGGCATAGTCATACTGCAAACAATTGCACTTGAGCATTGGCACTCAGGAGTAAATTTTCAAGCAGGTGTGACAGGCGACATGCTAAGCTTCGTCCCGACTAAAACTTCCTTATTTTTGTGTTTTTATGGATCTACTACTCGCCGTCAAAGTCATCATCATGGGTATCGTCGAAGGCTTGACGGAATTCTTGCCCATCTCCTCCACCGGCCACCTGATACTGACAGGCAGTTTGCTGAATTTCACCGGCGAGAAACAAAAAGTATTTGAGATCGTCATACAGGCCGGTGCAATTTTTGCAGTGTGCTGGGAATACCGTGCCAAGATAGCCAGTGTCGTAGGCGGCCTGGGCAATGATCCCAAAGCCCGCAAGTTTGCGCTAAACCTCATCGTCGCCTTCTTGCCAGCAGCCGTACTGGGCTTGCTGTTCTCCAAAAAAATCAAGGCTGTCCTGTTTGCACCGGTGCCGGTTGCTCTTGCGTTTATCATAGGCGGCGTCATCATCCTGCTGGTGGAACGCAGGCAGGCAGGTGCTGACGCTCACGACAGCAGCCATGCGCGCATACAAACTGTTGATGACATGAGCCTGCTCGATGCTTTGAAGATAGGCCTGGCGCAATCGCTGGCCCTGATCCCCGGGACCAGCCGTTCTGGTGCGACCATCATAGGCGGCATGCTGTTTGGCCTGTCGCGCAAGGCGGCCACTGAATTTTCGTTCTTCCTGGCGATACCTACGCTGCTGGGTGCCACCGTGTATTCGCTGTACAAGGCGCGTGAAGATTTGTCGATGGCAGACTTGCCCATGTTCAGCCTGGGTACGGTTGCCGCCTTTATCTCGGCATTCTTTTGCGTGCGCTGGTTGCTGCGTTATATCAGCTCGCATAATTTCAATGTGTTTGCCTGGTACCGTATCGCCTTTGGTATCATGATCCTGATTACCGCCTACACTGGCGTGATTACCTGGGCAGACTGATTGGTGACAACTGAAGTGACGACAGAGGTAAGTACCGCAGTGACGACAGCAGTAACTACAGCAGTGACCGCGGGCTATACGCATACAAATACCGGCAGTAATACGGTAGATCAGGCCCTGCACGTATTGCAGACCGTATTTGGCTACCCGGCTTTCCGCTCCCAGCAAGGGCAAATCGTTGAACACGTTGTCAATGGCGGCGATGCCCTGGTGCTGATGCCTACGGGCGGCGGTAAATCTCTGTGCTACCAGATACCGGCCCTGCTGCGCAGTGGCGTGGGCATCGTCGTGTCGCCCCTGATCGCTCTCATGCAAGACCAGGTTGATGCTCTGGCCGAGGTAGGTGTACGTGCTGCCTTTTTGAATTCCACTCAAAGCTTTGATGAAATCCTGGCAGTAGAAAAGAAAATGCGCGAAGGCGATATCGATCTGGTGTATATCGCCCCAGAACGCCTGCTGACCCAACGCTGCCTGGAACTTCTGCAAGTTGTCAACATCGCCCTGTTTGCGATTGACGAGGCGCATTGCGTTTCGCAATGGGGTCATGATTTCCGCCCTGAATACATCAAGCTATCAGCACTGCATGAGCGTTTCCCTAACGTCCCGCGAATTGCCCTGACAGCAACGGCTGACCAGCAAACCCGCGATGAAATCATCCACAGGTTGCAACTCGAAAACGCGATGCAGTTCGTGTCGTCTTTCGACCGCCCGAATATCCGCTACCAGATCGTTGAAAAAGCCAATGGCCGCAAGCAATTGCTGGACTTCATCACGGCCCAGCACAGTGGTGATGCGGGCATCGTGTATTGCCTGTCGCGCAAAAAGGTCGAAGAAACGGCTGAATTTTTGAACGAAAACGGTATTAACTCCTTGCCCTATCATGCCGGTATGGAGTTGACTGACCGCAGCCGCAACCAGGCGCGCTTCCTGCGCGAAGATGGCATCGTCATGTGCGCCACCATTGCCTTTGGCATGGGCATAGACAAACCCGACGTGCGCTTTGTCGCCCATCTGGATTTACCAAAAAGCATAGAAGGCTATTACCAGGAAACTGGCCGTGCTGGCCGCGATGGTGCCAGCGCCAATGCCTGGATGGCGTATGGCTTGCAGGATGTGGTACAGCAGCGCCGCATGATCGACGAGTCAGAAGCCAATGAAACCTTCAAGCGTGTGCAAAGCGTCAAGCTCGAAGCCATGCTGGCCCTGTGCGAAACCCTGAACTGCCGCCGCACCCATATACTGGAATATTTCGGCCAGGCCGCACAGCCCTGCGGCAATTGCGATACCTGCATCAGCCCGCCCAGTTCATTTGATGGCAGTGTGGCTGCGCAAAAAATCCTGTCCACAGTCTATCGTGTAGATCAGCGTTTCGCCGCTGGCCATGTCATCGACATCCTGCGCGGCATTGATACCGAGCGTGTGCAGCAATGGCGGCATGAAAAACTCTCTACCTACGGCATAGGCTCGGACAAGAGCGAAGCTGAATGGCGTGCCTTGTTGCGCCAGTTGATCGCCCTCGGCCTGGTTGCCGTCGATTATGAAAACTATAGCTCGCTAAAACTGACCGAAGCATCCCGCGCCGTATTACGCGGCGAGATCAAGGTCCAGCTACGCCAGTACAAAAAAGCTGAAAAAGCCGTCAAACACAAACGCCAGTCCGCCAAGGACTTTGCTGAGTCTGACCTAGACAGCACAGCACAGACCGTCTTTGACAAACTGCGCTGGTGGCGCGTAGAAACTGCTCGCACCCACAATGTGCCCGCCTATGTCATCTTCCCCGACGCCACCCTGCGCGAAATCGCCCGCCAGCAACCCGCCACCCTGCCCGCTTTGCGGGCCATCTCCGGTGTCGGTGACAAGAAGCTAGAGAGTTATGGCAAAGAGATTATTGAGTTGATAGAAGAGCTGCGCGGGTAACGACAGCGCCCGGCTTATCCCTCTGCGACAGTGTCAATTCAGAGGGAAATTCAGTAAATCTTTTCAGTCTTCACTCATACATTTTCAAAGAAGACGCTGGTTGGGTCACAGGCAGTACAACAACTCGAATTTACCTTAAACTTGATGCCACGGGATTAAGAGGGCATTGATTCTCCATGAGTCAAAGTATGTTGATTTGAACGACTTAAGAAGCTAGTCATATGAAAAATTGTGATATTTATTTGCTGGATAAAATTGCTGGAGATTCATTCTATTTAAACCAGTTAAAAATTTTCCAAAGCGACTTAGTCTTCGATGTAAATTCAACATACGTTGGGTATTTACATATGAATATTCGACGATTAACCGGAGTGGCAATTGTTACTCATTTAAGAAACAATAGAGTTCGTTCTTGGAATATACCTGTTAAATATCGGGACCAGGATTTACTGAGCTTTGAGGAAGTGAATGCGCTCGCACAGCAGTACGCAACTCCTTTGGGTATGAATGTAACCTCCAGGCAGCGTATTGGGGATATTCATTATCCAATGTTTCTTAGTTACTATCTAAACAACGAGTCGAACCAGAGTGATTCAACTGGTGGCAGCATAACAGTCGATCGCCTTGATGGTCACATTTGGACTGCTGAGGAGATGGAGGAATACTTTTATGACTACAATAACCTCATTTAAAAAGCAAGAGAGATGAATTATTTCTGAAAGGGTGAGGTTAAATCTGGCATTCATACATTATCAATCCCACGGGAAAATACGCTCTTCTAATCGTACCAAAATTTAAGCTAGCAGATCATGGCTACATCCATTAATTCTTTTACGTTCTTGCCCGATATATTGGCACAGATACCTTCTGGTAGGATGGACTCTTCTTTCGAAAATTCGGTGGTCAGTTTTTTGTCCAAATTGGAAATGGGGGATGCATGGGAACTCATCAATGCATTACTTATTAGCCCGCGAGCAACAACGTGGGCATTAGGCTTGCGAGTAGTTCGAAGAGGCGTAAAAGACAAAGAGTTGCTACAAAAAGTAATTGCTCTTTGTTTTTCTGTTGAAAGATTTTCTGAATTACGGCTTTGGTATGCAGCCATACTTGCCCGGTATCCGATGACTGGATTTGTTTCGCTGTTGAGAAAGGAGATGTTGAAAAAAGCGGATATCGGCTTTAATGCCCGTCATATTCGAGCGCTGGAAATGCATAAGGCAAAAGGGTGTAAAAGCAAAAAGGAAGGATTGGAAAAATTGCTTGAATTACAGCAATTGCTGCTTCACAGGTCTGATATTGATGCATTGCCAACTTGGCGAGCGATTATGTTCTGCTCATCCTTTCCTGTGCGCAATTACGATTAGCTGGCGATTAAGGAATTTCTATGAGTTCAACTGCATACTTAATAGTAGCTGAGTCTGTTCCATATGAAGAGCTAAGAGCGTTTATGCTTGAGCGTGGAGGAGAGGAGGTTCGAGCAATAGCTAAAGATGTTTATGAATTCTTTGTACCACTTAAAGAGGGATATTTAATCATATATGCAGAACCTAATTATGTCCCCAAAATATTTGACGAATTTGATCAAAATGAATGGGATCTGATTACAAAAAAGCTGGGTGCAGTGGCTAAAATGCTTCTTGAAATTGATGTATCTGGAGACGCTGAACCGTCAGAATACTATCGAATAGCTTCTGATTTTTGCAAAAATTGGCCATCGGTATTTCAAGACGTTGGCGAAGATATACTTACTTATGAAGAGATTAGAGAAAGAATTTTGATGTAGTAGTTTCCAGAAAGTAGGGATAAGGTCTGACATCCATACATTTCCAATCCAGCAAGCGATTTCGCAGCGTTAATGGTAACTACTCGGGCTCGGTATCGATTGCACTCCTCAACCAAAAACATTCCCCCACGTCTGGTAATTCACGAACGACAAAGCCGCATCTTTCCAGTACACGGCGTAATTTCAGGTTGGGTCTGGCACAGTGTACGGCGTGCACACGCCATTCCAGAAACTGTAAACCTTCGCGTTGCGCATAGCGGCTGGCCAATGATGCCAGCGCGGGTAATGCACCTTCGCCGCCGCCATCGACATGCGCAAGTTCCAGAATGAGGGTGTCGCCAGACACACAAAAGCGGCCCAGCATGTTAGCTGAGCCGGCCTTGAAGACCAGAGCTTCGTCACTGAGTATGATGGATTGCATCAGTTCAGCAGAAAGGTTCAGGATTTCGTTGGTGGTGTAGCCTTCCAGCAGTATGTTTGACATGGATTTGATGGATGATCAATATTGGTTAAAGATCATAACAAAGTTCAGCCAGCCGGGGTCGCGGTGATGTGCTGGTCATCTTCGTAGATTGTCTCACAGCGTGCATTTGTGCCTGAGCAGTTGTGACTGGCTCAGGATTGGGGCATGCAGTTTGTAGTACTCTGCAGGCCAGCAGCCATACTTTGTGCTGATGGCACGGATAATGAAAAAATGAACCTTGCCCTAATCCAGCTCAGCCAGTATCGCATCTATTTTCATTTTCGCATCGCGGATAACGGCAAGCCTGGCTTCGGTTTCGCTATTTGCCTTGAAGGGGCCGCTGAACTGCTGGGCAATTTCCAGTCCTTGCGCGCCATACTTTTGTACTTCGCCACTGGCAGACCAGTGGCCGTCAGGCCGGGGGAAGGCGATTACAAAAATATCATAATTCTTGTAATGCATGCTTGGCGTTCGCTCTAGGGTGGTATGAAGTCTGCTGTTCATGATTGCTCCTGATAGTGTGCCCTGTGCCTGAAAAACGGGAAGCCGCGTTTGATTGAACCAGGCAACTGGGCCGGACACTGCATGCGGACAAGGATGTTTATTCGCTTGCAGTGGTGCATTGATGATAAATTAATCATGAATTAGCGGTGGATTTGTGGTGCAAGAATAATGCAGAAATTGCCTGACAAATTAGTGCATGCAGTTAGTGATATGCCCACTGATCTACCAATATTCAAACACTGCCAGCACTCTGACGCCTCTGTGGGCTGCACCGCGCAAGCGCAATGCGCCTTTATCACTGAACCGGTATTCCAGCCATAGATGATCACTGCCAGCCTGAGAATAGCGCAAACCAAACTTGGACAAAGTGCCTGGCTTTTCTTGTCTGGCAGGAGTTGCAGACTGGCTGTAATACTCTCTTGTCACACGGGTATATAAGTCAGATCCATTCGCCGGTTGCGCATTGCCCGCATTGCCGCTTCTGCCAGCAAGCTGCGCGTCAGCGACGGGAGGAACAGGTGGGCCATTCAAGTCGGGCTGTCCGGATTGTCCAGATTCGAGCACTGCTGTCCGTGATGCTGCAAGCTCTTGCACTGCACCAGCATCGCGCTCAGCAATTGCCTGCTCTTTGGTAACAGCCTGTTCTTTAGCCTGTTCTTTAACCGCTCCTGTGGCGCGGCTCATTTGTTGCCCTGCGCTTTCTCTGCTGACCGACAACCTTGCTTCTTGAGCGCAGGCATATTGTGCGTACATCAAGAGACTGCATAAGGTCAGGCTTAAATAATGAGCGCTCATGATTATCTCTTCACAAACAATGAAGTCAGCAAGACCATGGCCAGGACTCCATACAAAACGAGTTGCGGCGTATTCATGATCTTCCCCTATGCCTGCGTGACTGCTGTGGTTAATTTTCCACCAGGTTCAAATGACCTGGCAACTTGGAGTAAGAACGACCTTGCGGCAATTCTATTCTGATATGGGCATATTCCCATTCAACTTCATTCGCTTCTGCCGCAGCCTTCGCGGTCCGTAATGCAACGAGCAGCCATTGTTGTGCCGGTGCCTTATTGATGCCGATGACAATCATGATTTCACCCATGCAAAGAATGATTTATCTAGTTTTAATTATTTTCTTATCTATTATTTCTTATTTCTTATTTCTTATTTCTTATTTCTTATTTCTTATTTATTATCTATTCCGCACTTATTTCTGTACTTCTTTTTGCGATTTATCCTGCACTTGTATTCGCCTGCCTGTGCCCCCTTGGCCTGTCAACTGCCTGCTCCAGTTCAGCCTTGTTCATGCCCGAGCGGCCCCGGATATTTTTCCTGCGTGCTTCCTGATATAACTGTGCGAAGGTACGACCAGCTACACCACTATGTGAATGAAGCCCGCCGCGCCTCCCTGCGGGCATATCCTGCAGGGAGGTCTTGCTCGCTTGCTTACTCTCGCCATGCTGTGCTCTTTCTTTGTTAACGGTGCGTGCAGCAATTTCTGTAGCCAGGCCGGGCTTGCGGCCACTGTTAATTAAGTTGTCTTTGATATGCTTGAACTGACGCTCTCTTTTTGCGCTCCATGTAGTTCTTGGCATGATCGCTCCTTTATTTTTTTACTTTATTTCCTTAATTAAGCCGCTTTGTTCGCCCTGCATCCATGAGTTGAATAATAGTCCCCCGCTGTCAAGAACAAAATCGGACTAAGACGATAGTTGCGTAAGACTATGCTGACGAAGTTGCTGTAATGCAGTGTGAATAATTTTCCATGCTGCCTGCTGCTGTTGATCAGGTTAAAATTGCATGATTTATAGACACTGACCATCGTGTCTGACCACTCTCACGGATATACACATGTCGCGCACTGAACGCCTGCTACAACTGATGCAAATACTGCGCCGGCATCGCTACCCTGTCAGCGGAGCGGCGCTGTCTCAAGAGTTGGGGATTAGTTTACGTAGCCTGTACCGCGATATCGCTACCCTGCAAAATCAGGGCGCAAAAATTGCCGGTGAAGCTGGCGTAGGCTATGTCTTGCAGCCAGGTTTTACCCTGCCACCCTTGATGTTCACTGAAGAAGAGATTGCCGCCATCGCCCTGGGTTCGCGCTGGGTGGCGCAGCAGGCAGACCATAAACTGGCACTGGCAGCACGCGATGCGCTGGCAAAAATTGCCTCAGTCTTGCCAGCAGAAGCCAGGCTGGAACTGGAGACCAGCGGCCTGTTGATAGGCCCCAGCAGCAAGAACGCGGGCAATGATGAGCAGTTGCGCGAGATACGCCTGGCCATACGCAAGCAACACAAACTGGTACTTGAATATCAGGATGAAACAGGCAAGGCCAGTGAACGCATCATCTGGCCCTGCGCCCTGTCCTTCTTTGATAATCTGCGCATCATCGTCGCCTGGTGCGAATTACGCAATGACTTCCGACACTTTCGCACTGACCGCATACAGGCCTTGCAGGTGGCAAATCAAACTTACCCACGTTCACGCCAGGCTTTGTTGAAAGAATGGCGTGAACAACAGGGTATCAGGGCTGAGCGTTGACTGGTCTGGTTGACTTTCGCAGCCCCCCTGAGCTCATGCCCGGCATCCAGCATACTTTGTCGTCTTGCAAATGACAGCAAGCCGTTCACGTGCAAACTTGACGGTATCACTGGCTGCAGCATATAGCTTGCTGGCCCGATCCAGATCCACTGCTTGTTGTGCCAAACCTTGCTCATAGATTTGCGCCAACAAACTCAGTCCGGCAGGATCATTTTGAGCAGCGCTTCTGGCGGCCCAATAATAAGCCTTTTCTTCATCTTTACGAATGCCCCGCCCGCCGTGCAAATACAGGTCAGCCAGACTGCTTTCTGCACCAGGCTCTTTACCGTCAGCAGCTGCCTGCAACCAATCGACTGACTTTTTTTCGCTATCAAGGATGCCTTGCGCTTTTTCATATAGTCGCGCAAGCTTGAGCTGTGCTTCATGATTCCCTTGCCGGGCTGCTAATTCATAAAAATATAGGGCTTTACTGATATTCGCAGCATCACCGCTGGCATAGTAATTCCCCATCATTAATTGTGATTTAAGATGTCCTTGATCGGCTGCTTTGGCATACATCTCCAACGCACGCATCAGGTTGGCATTAACGCCATTAGCAGGATCAAAAATCCATGCCAGTTGATAAGATGCCTCTCCACTACCTTTATTTGATGCCAGGCCCCAGTAGTAGATAGCTTCATTCACGTCCCTGGTATAACTTCCTTTCCCGCTGAAATACCCATCTCCAGCCTTCATCAATTCAATGACGCTAAGGCGCGTATCCTCCTGATTATGATGAGCAGTATGTAAGGGCTCACGCTTGATCATCATCGCAATTGAGAATACGATGAATAGACAGAATAAAACATACAGGAAGAACATAAACCTCAAATAAGGAGATTCCTTCTTATTGATCGCTGCGTTTGCCGAAACAGTTTCTTGCGCAGAAACTGCTTCCCTTTGTGCAGCTTCATGGCTGGCATACCAAGCTTTTATATTTTCCCTGCTGCTGACCATCATAGTCCACACCGGATACATCTCATGTATGCGCGATATCGTCGGAAGATAATCTGTCAAGTATTCATGACCTGGCTCACGCTCATACCTTGCCTTCAATAACAAGGACCAATAGCGGGAACGGACGCCATGGTCATTTTTATTGAATTCAGACTGCTCAAGCAGTGCGACACTCAATATATGACCAAGCTCACCAAAATTCAGTAAACGCTTCTTGTCACTATCCCATCCAAAATGCTCGCTCACAATTTCAAACAGTTCACCATTTCCAGGTTGCCAGCCTTGTACAAGATATTGCGCCAGTGCTAGTTCAAATGCGAGGCTTGTTTCCATATGGATAAGGCGTGGATCATCAAGTGCCTGTAAAAAACGCCTGTCGACATATGCGTGCTCGTGACTATGTTTGCGCATGTCTTCCAACATGTCGGCGATAAGCTGGCCAGCAATCATAGTAGGATCGCTAGCGTCAGCAAGTGCGGCTCCGGCATCCTGGATTACCGGTTGCTGGTTGCTGAAATCAAGCGTTCCTACTGGCACTGCCACTGCCAGAGTGCTATCACAATTGACCTGCATATCAACAGGAACAGGCTCAGTTTGTTGCGCCTGGTTCTGCATCCATGTCAGTGCCGCTTCAAACGCAAGACGCAGAGCCTGAAATCCTTCAAGATCAGTTTCCAGATTGATGAGTTTCAATTGGCGTGCGTAGACGCGTTTAATGGCACGTTCATCCGCATCTGCAGGCAAATCATATTGAACAAAGAAATCAGGCAGCTTATTCATGGATACTTATTGTGCCTTGGTCACAACAGATACGGTACTGACGCTTACTGACGCAGGTTTGCACTCTGAAAACTCCTGTTTTTTGCATAAGCGCTGCAAACTTTTTTCAGCTTCCTTATCACCATGATCCCTGGCCTTGCCATACCACTTGGCAGCTTCAGCAAGATTGATCTTGTAGGCCCCCAGTCCCTGCTCATGTACCAGACCAAAGTAGCGTTCACCGCTGGCGTCACCATGTGTGGCGCTTAATGAAAACCAGTTGGCGGACTTGACTTCATCCCTGGGAAACCCATACTCCCCACGCAAATGAAACTGCCCCATCAGGGATTCGGAATAGGCAAAGCCCTTCTCGGCGGACGACTTGATAAGGCGCGCAGCTACTGCCCTGTCTGGCTTTATTCCATATCCATGATCTATCATATAAGCCAGCTTGAACTGGCCGAGTGCATCGCCCTGGTCTGCGGCTTTTTTGTAATGTGAAAAGGCTTCCTGGTGATTGGGTTTGTCACCCATGCCATCCATCAAAAGATCGCCGACGATGATGCTGGCTTGCGTATTGCCGAGTTCAGCTGCTCTCAAAAACCACGCATATTGCCGCTGCTTGTCGGCAGGCGCAAATTTGCCGTCACGGTATAGCCAGCCCAGGCGATAAGCAGCTTTGCTGCTATCTTCTCCCGCCAGAGTTTCCAGAGACCGTACAGCCGTCTTGAGATTGCTCTTGTCTTCCTTGCTCAGCGCCAGCAAGACTTCTGCTTTCTCAATTCGCTGCTCCAGCGTCAACCTGGAATCAGGCTTATCGAGATCGAACGGCATCCGGCCTGCTGAAGTAAATTGACCAGGGTCATACTTTGGTGTTGGTCTGTCCCTGCCAGAAAACATGCCAAAAAACACAAAAACAGCAATGAATATCCAATAAGCTGGATGCCCGGTGTTGTCCTCTTTTGGAACATATACCCGTTGGTCACCGATGGGTTCCTGGGAATCAATCTCTTCGGCTACTGCGGACCATTGTGCAAGATTTTCTCTGCTTGTCACCAGCAGCAACCAGGAAAGATAGCTAGCCTGCATATGCCGCAACAAGCTTAGATTCGCTTTCAGGTAATGTAGATGAGGAAATTTTTCTTTTCTGATTTTTGTGATCAGGGCCCATAGTTTTGCGCGGGTCCTTTTATCTTTTCGATAAAACTCAGCAGCATCGGTCAGCGCGCGGTTAATGACACGGCCTGGCCTGCCGAGTTGCAGCAAACGCTGACGGTCTTTTTGCCAGCCAAAATTTTCTACCGCTACATCAAACAATTCACCATTGCCGGGTTGCCAGCCCTGTAACAAATAATCTGCCAGCAAGCCTTCAAAGATCAAGCGTGTTTCCATGTGAAACAGGCGCATATCGTCCAGCAAGGCTGTCAGGTTTTGTCCGGCGAAATCATCTTCACTGTCATCACTGGTTTCACTTGCCTCACTATTAGCACCATCATTTCCACTCTCGCAATGGAGGCGCATTGCCTCCAGCATTTCATTGAAGATTTTCTTTGCGGCTGCTTCCGGGCTGACAATTTCTGTTTTTCCAACGACGACGGTTTCTTGCTGCATTTGTGCAGCAAGAATTGCATCTTCTGCCTGACCCGCTATGGCGGCATCAGGGGCAGGATTTTCATCTTGACCGCCAGCGACCTGAGCGTCCTGAGCGTCCTGAGCGACATCAGCGTTCTCTTGCGACGACATCTCATCAGCGACTGGCGTATCCTGTAATGCAGGAGTAGTTTCCTTATTATCGGCCACACTTGCAATGCCATCGTCTTCCGCCTGCGACAGTACCTGCGACATTGCGTGCAACTGGAATTGCCCTTGAAACTGATCCCTGTAGCGCAACCAGGACAGTGCAGCTTCATATGAATCACGCAAATCCTGAAAACCCTGGAGGTCTTTTTCCTGGTCTATCTGTTTCAGTTTTCGTGCATAGGCACGCTTGACTGCGCGCTCGTCAGCATCGGCGTTTAACTGATTTTCAATAAAGAATAGTGGTGGATTACGCATGAGAATATAGTGTCGGTCAAACTGGTGCTGCTGGTATTTGTTATTGCCCTGGCAGGAGTTGCATCGTCATTTTTGTGTCAAAGAGACGCTCAGGTAGCAGGGCGATAGTTGGCAAGATTACCTCTCCCTGCAATCCATATAAAAACCGGACTGACACAGGCTCTTTAATCTCTTGCCGGCTTCTGCATCCCCTTGCCTGGCTGCCCTGCCATACCATTGTGATGCTGCGAGACGGTCCTGGTTGTAACCACCCAGGCCTTTTTCATTGATGAGCCCAAACATGCGCTGGCCAATTGCATCATTCTGGCGGGCACTCAGCATGAACCAGTAGGCGGCCTTCTCAGTATTGGCATATGCACCGTACAAACCGTTCATGTATATCAGGCCCAACTCACTTTGTGCCACGGCCTGGCCTTTTTCTGCTGCAGCAGTCATCAATTCCAGTGCACGCTTCCGGTCTTTTTTGACGCCAGTACCATCCAGGTACAAATGCGCGAGCTTGATCTGTGCCAGGCTTTGCCCCTGTTCAGCAGCCTTGCTGTACCAGCGTATGGCTTCGTCCATGTTCTTGTTGGTACCACGTCCTTCAAAATAACAATCAGCCACAATGACGACAGCATCCAGATGGCCTTGCTCCGCCGCCTTGGTGAACCACTTAAGAGCCTCAGCATCATCTTGCGCTACCTGCTTGCCATCACGGTACAACCAACCTAGTTGATAGGAGGCTTTGACATTGCCCTCGCTGGACAATTGCGCCAGTTCCTGCACAGCTTTTTGCAGCATTTCTGCACGGTTACCTGCACGGCTTAATGCACGGCTGGCAGCATCAAATCTGGCTGCGGGAGTTGTTGGCACAGCTTGCCTGACTACCGGTGGCGGTGTCACTGTCCTGGCATCTTGTGCGATCAATTGCACGATGAGGAGTGCGACGATACACAAAAATGCAGGTAGGAAGTAGCGCCTCAGGGGCCTGCGCATGGCAGTATAAAACCTGGTTTTCGCTGTGGCCCCACCATCTTCGCCAGGCACTGAAAACGCACCGCCAGTCCCTTCGGCCACCTTGTTGCGCGCCTCGATTTCTGCGGCTTCCTTGAGTGCCTTTGCCCTGGCGACTTCCTGTATTGCCTCAAATTGCGCTTTCCAGATATTGAAATTATCCTTGCTGGTCACCATCCATAACCAGACCGGATACAACTCATCAAGCACCAGTAGTTTTTTAAAATTGGCGACGAGATAGTCCTCGCCCGGATTTTTATCCTGCCTCAGTTTTTTCAACAAGTCCCATTGCGCCTTGCGTAGATTAAGAGGTCTTTGAAAAAATGCCTGCTTTTCTTTATAGGCACGTTCCAGTAAATGGCCACGCCGGCCCAGGCTTAACAGGCGACGCCTGTCCTTGTCCCAGCCAAATATCTCAAAGGCAGCATCAAACAGCTCGCCGTTACCACGTCGCCAGCCTCTGGACAGATAGGCGGCCAACAGTGTTTCAAAGACGTAGCGCGCATAATTGCCCGCCAGGCGCGGGTCTCCCATGGCAAGCCGCAGATGTTTTTCTGCATACGCTTCTTCATCAGCACACTTGAGCATGGCCATGAGCATTTCAGCAAAAACACGCTCAGCCTTGCTGGCAGCCAGTTGCTTGTCACTTTCCTGCACGGCTGGTGCGGCACTGTCCGGTGTTACCATTTCTGTCTGTTCTGCTACAACAGCAACTGGCTTTGCCTCTGTCGTGTGCGTGTCACGTGCTTGCTCTTTTGGTGTCAGTGGACGCACCGGCTCAGCATTATTTCTGGCAGCTTGCTCTTGAAGTACTGCCTTAGGTTGCACAGACGCTGTCTGATTCTGGCTGACTTCATCAGTCGCCTGCTGTACTTGCACGTTAGCTTGCCTCAACCTGCCACTGTCCCTGTGCTTGATCCAGGCCTGGGCTTCTTCATAGGCTTCGCGCAATGCCTGAAAGCCAGGAAGATCCGTTTCCTGGTCTATTTTTTTCAGGTGCTTTGCATAAACACGCTTGATGGAACGTTCGTCAGCATCGTCAGGCAAGCCGTACAAACGAAAAAACGACGGGGTATATTCCATGATTCAATTCACCAGCATCTGCATGCCCACTTTAATTCAGTTGCGGGTCAAAATCAGAATGCAGGTGGCTATCGCTTTCTATGGAATTAAGCATGTCGGAAAATTTCTTCTTGGCCGGATTGATGTGGCGCGGATTCTGCGTTTCCAACACGCCTTCAAACTCGGCTATCTGTACGCTCAACCACGAGCGCAACTCTCCCCGCACCTGCTGGTATATGCGGTCGGCCCTGGCCAGCAGGGTGCGCATTTCCAGCGTATCACGCGGATGCATTTTGATTTTTTCAAGCTCGACAAAACGCTGCCTGATCTCTTCATCAGTAAGCATGCCAGGATTACCCTCAATGATAAGCACATGGCTTTCAGTGCTATTGTTGACATTGGCCCTGACCTCAAGCAAGCCATTGACATCATAGGTAAAACGCACATCGACGGCCTTCTCTTCGTTGCCGTCCGGCTGCAGGGGAACATCAAGCTGGCCGAGCAGGATATTGTCTTTGACCAGGCGGGACTCTCCCTGAAAAATGCGCAGCACCACACTGGATTGACGCGCATCAACAGCACGGTAATGGCCGACACGGCTGACCGGTACCGCCGTATTGCGCTCGATGACAGGCGAAAAATGGCCATCAGACGACTTGCCGTCAGCCAGGCGCATGCAAACCTCTACCCCGAGTGAATAAGGTGCCACGTCTGTCATGACCACTTCTTCCAACGCGGCATCTTTCATCTTCAGGCCAGCCTGGACGGCTGCGCCCATGGCCACGACTTCGTCCGGGTTAATCTCACTGGTAGGGAAGCGGCCAAACATCAGTGTCACCAGGCGTTTGATGACGGGCATGCGGGTTGCCCCACCGGCCAGCACGATACTGTCGAGTTCATTGGCGCGGATATTGGTATCGCGCAGGGCGCGCTCTACCGGTTCGCGCATGCGCTTGAGCAAAGGAGCGCAGAGTTTGTCCAGGGCCTCTTCATCGATATCCATGCTGAGATCATTGCCATCAAGCTGGATTTGCACAGCAGCTTGCTGGTCAGTCGACAAGGCACGTTTGGCGGCCTCGGCAGATGCACCCAGTCTTTGCATGAACATGGGATTATTGCGCAGGCTGCTGGAGAGGCTATTGCGCTGGAAGAACAAATCTACAATCGCATTCGTGACATCTTCACCACCCAGAAAGTTGTCACCGGCAGAGGCGCGCACTTCCATGACCCCTTCAAACAATTCCAGGATGGACACGTCAAAGGTGCCGCCGCCGAGATCAAATACGAGGAAGCGGCTTTCACTATCAAGCTGGTGCATGCCGTAGGCCAGTGCTGCCGCACTGGGTTCATTGAGCAATCTCTCGACTTTCAGGCCAGCCAGCAAACCCGCAGTGCGGGTCGCCTTGCGCTGGGCGTCAGAAAAATAGGCGGGCACGGTGATGACGGCTTCGGTCACCGCTTCCCCCAGAAAAGCTTCAGCATCGGCCTTGAGTGACTTCAATACCAGGGCAGACAACTCTTCGGCACGAAAATCTTTTTGCCCCAGCCTGACTTTCTTGTCGCTACCCATATAGCGCTTGAATACCGAAGCCGTGCGCTCTGGATGGGTCTGCAAACGTTCCCTGGCGGCCTTGCCGACGAGAACAGTACCGTCCTCATCCAGGCTGACGCAGGAAGGTGTAAGCGTCTCGCCAAGACCATTGGGCACCAGTTGCGATTTACCGTCTTTCCAGACAGCTACCAGGCTATTTGTTGTTCCTAAATCAATACCGATGATCATGCCGACACTACTCCCGCGCTGATACCACGCTCAAATCGAATAAAGTGTCATAACATAAACCAAAATTGTTAATTTTTGCGCTTTGCAGAAAAAAAAATTTCAGGGCGATCAAAAAATGATATTCAAAACCAATGCGTTTGACTCCGGAGGTGATAGAGAAAGTCGGGAAATGAAGAAAGCGAAGATTCAGCAACGGCTCCAGCCTTTGCGATCAGGATTGCTGCTGCATCCATGTGACTGGCACGACACATGGATGCAAGAGAGCGAGCAAGCTGCCCTGAAGGTGATTTAAATGAGTTTGGCAAAGGCTAACAGTTGCCAAGCGCTGACATCAACTGCACCATTGTTGGTAAAACTGGAAAACCATGTAGTGTAGTCGTCACGATCAGTATCGCTGGAAATGCTGAGATAGGAATCTTTATCAGCCAGCAAGAGGCCGAAAAAAGTCTCAAGCAAGATCATGCCGCCAACTGGGCCAAGTTGTGCTGCTGGTGCGCATTTTCTTGCGCCTTCTGCATCTGGCACTCCACTCAAAAGATCATCTTCATCGAGTGCCTGCGCTCCGGTTTTACCGCCATTTTTTGCATACCAGCTATCAACCAGTTCCCTTTGCGCTTCTGCCAGCACGTAATACCATAGTGGCGTGTCTCTGACCAGAGATGCAGGTATGCTGGTGTAGCCGTAATCACCATCCTTCTTATCCCTGACCACGAGATATTTTTTATCCAGTGGAGCAAGTCCGAGTGCATTCGCTATCACCTGCCCACTTACCAGACCAAAGATTTCGCCACGCCGCAAATTCAGGTCAGCCAAAGAATTACCTTCGGATATGGCTTGCGGCAAAACGCTAAGTGGATCGACCAGAGCGGTATCAATACGGTAAGCCCATTGCAACCTGTCATCTGCAACATTATTGTTGTGATCCGGTCTTTGTCCGGCTTTGAAGAAATTACCTTCCGGGAAAAACCGCTTCCATTCTATCCAGTGCTTATCAGACAATTTCCCAAATCCTACCAAGCTATTAATGCCTTTTCCTGGCGTAAAGATGAATTGTGGCTCATGTCCTTCATTGAGTTTGTAACCAGTCCTGACCATGGAATGTCCATAGCGATAGGCCGCACCTGCAAACTCGATGGGAATACCGGTCCTGAGGTTGGCAGTGAATAATTTGAATGCCCCCTCACCTTGCGTGTCGAGCCTGTGTCTGAAAGTCTGATAGGTGGCGGGTTCGATTATCCTGGGAAGATAATCCTCGGCGACTATGCGCTGATAAGTCCAGCGTACCAGTTTTCTGGCTTTATGAAACAGTTGGCCTGTTGACAATTGTGGCTGCTCTCTGGAAAGCTTGGCAACGACAGTATTATGAAATTGTATAAAGGCCGCCTGGATATTGCAAACGATGGAATTTTCATCATTTCTTGGGTCACCTATTACGGCCCGCGCTTCCTCGCTGTCGTCGAGTCTTAACAAGTCGTGGCGGTTTGATACGCCAACCAGAACCCGCCCCAACACCAGGCTTGCGCCTTTCCTGACTCCGGCATTCAAATCATCTCTTGTCGCATATAAATAAGGTTGATCATCTGGGCCAGAACCATAGACACAGTCGAGATCCAGTCTCGGTGTACGTAAATTGCTGGCCGCCGCCCTGACATCAAGCAATGAAGATGTGGTGTCAAACGTCAGGTCATGGTCAATAAACTGACCGAGGTAAGTATAACCAGCGGGGACCAGCAAATTTTCCTCCCCATCAGGTTCGTTCGAGGGTTTATCGCCCTGATTACCTATCATGGCCTGAGCCAGTGTTTGCAAATCTTGCGGATTAAAGCCGGTAATGCGCTTTGGAAATAATCTTGTAAATGCAGCCTCTCTTTGTCCCGCTACACCGTGGCTACCTGTTGTGCTTGTCATGTGACCTCCTTGCGAATGGCTAGAACTCACTTCATTAATGGGATGGAATACGCTTGGTAGTGACCTGCAAATATGCAAGGCAGGCGCAGGTCAGGCTGCCTGCCATAAAAACAGCGTGAAAATGGAGTAAAAGGCGGAGATTTGCTCCAGTGGAAGTACATGCTTCAGGGATAGAAATGCAAAGTTAACGCATATTGCCGTTGCATATTAGGCTAATATTTTTTTTAATCAATGGGAAAATAAATATAGATTTGAATATATTTAAATACCATTTTTTGAATGCGGAAATACGGCTTTTTGAAAGAACTTCCTGGAGGCAAGCATATGAACTATGCAGCCCGGTCTTTACCGGGTTTGAAAAAATAGAGATGCAGAAAAGCAGAGGAACGAGTCACCATCCCTCTGATGAAAATCTCAACCCAGCATGCCAGGGTTGCCAGCCACGCCGATCAGGCGTGGTGTATTCAATTTGCGTGGCGTGATCTTTTTATGCGTGCGCAGCCATTGCGCCACCACGTCCCACACCGGCTCGCCCGTGGCACCTTCTGCCACGGGTGCCCAGCCAGCGACCTTATACGTCTTGTTGTCAGCCAGTGGCTGACCGTTCAGGCGCATGTCCTTTATGCGCTTGCCCATGGCGGCTGCCGGTTCTATCGCATAACTCAAGCCACCGACGCGCACCATGTCGCCACCTTGCTGGTAGTAGGGATCGGGGTTGAACAGATTGTCGGCCACATCTTCGAGCACGGTCTTGATGGCTGCACCTGTCATTTCTGTAACGGTGGTATACGAATAGGTCGTGGCGGTCTGGTCCATTACATGTTCCATGGTGATGGCGCTATTCGGCAGCAGGGATGTACCCCAGCGGAAACCGGGTGAAAAAGCGATTTCTGCACCTTTGACTTCCATCAGGGCATCGACAATCAGTTGATCAAAGCTGCCATTGAAATTACCACGACGGTACAAGGCTCCTTCTGTCATCGCCAGTTTTTCAGCCAGCTTTGTAGTGTAAGGTGCACGGATCTTTTGTATGAGCGACTGCATGTCAGCATCTGCTGGCAGAAAGTTGGCAAACACCGGCATTAGCTTGTACTGGAAGCCCTGTATGCGACCTTCTTTCACATCAAAATCGAGTACACCGAGGAACTTGCTATTGCTGCCTGCATTCGTTACCAGGGTCTTGCCGCCGCCATTTTCTACGATGACAGGTGCAGGCATGCCGTCGTGGGTATGCCCACCGAGTATGGCATCAATGCCGCGCACGCGCGAGGCCATCTTGAGATCGACATCCATGCCATTGTGCGATAGGACGACGACCACCTTCGCACCCTTGGCACGCGCCGCATCGACGGTCTTTTGCATATTCTCTTCCTGTATGCCAAAGCTCCATTCGGGCACCAAGTAGCGCGGATTGGCAATGGGGGTATAAGGGAAGGCCTGCCCGATGATGGCGACTGGCACACCATTCATTTCTTTCATGACAAAGGCTTCGAAAACCGGGTCACCAAAATCGGTAGTCTGGATATTTTGTGCGACAAAATCGACCTTGCCCTTGAAATCATTGTCGACAATCTGCTTGACGCGTTTGTCACCGAGCGTCATTTCCCAATGCGCTGTCATGACATTCACGCCCATCTGCAAACAGGCATCGACCATGTCCTGCCCTTTCGTCCACAAGGCCGTGGCTGAGCCTTGCCAGGTATCACCACCATCCAGCAAGAGCGCACCGGGTCGGTTGCCCTTGATGCGCTTGACCAGCGTCGTCAGATGCGCAAAGCCACCGACCTTGCCATAGGTCGCTGCGGCCTGTTCAAAGTTCAGGCAGCTAAAGGCATGGGCTTCTGGCGTATTGGGCTTGATACCGAATTGCCTGAGCAAATGTTCCCCCACCAGATGCGGGCTTTTACCAAATGCCGCACCTATGCCCAGATTGACACTGGGTTCGCGAAAATACAGCGGCAACAACTGCGCATGACAATCGGTGAAATGCATGAGGTGGACATTACCAAAGCGTGGCAGGTCGTAGAGTTTATCTGCAACAGGATTAGCGATGGCAGCCTGCGCATCTATCTGCATGCCACCTGCGGCGGCGATGGCCATTACTTGTAAAAAATCCCGACGATTCAGACCCATGGTGATTTGCTTTCTGATTTTGGTGTTGCTTTGTCGTTGATTTTGACGTTGCTGTTGATTTTGACGTTGCTGTTGATTTTGACGTTGCTGTTGATTCTGAAGTTGTCGTTGTTTTTGACTTTAATCCGCTTGGGACGTAGCAATTTGTGCGTCACAGAAAATGGATCAGAAAGCTTCGTTGTTTGAGCGCAGCGAGTTTCGAAGCTTTCCCATTTTTTGTGATGCACAAATTGTGCTGGAGCGCAGCGTAAGCACCCGAAGGGCAAGTCTGCGGTCGCCTTTCTTTGATTCCTTTCTTTGGCGAAGCAAAGAAAGGAATTCGGCCGCCGGGCCGAGACCCGGCTTGTGTCCGCGAAGGGCAATCGTTTTAATCAAGGCACACGGTTGTGCAAAGAACGCCACTGGGCTCCAGCCTGCGCTGGAGCGACGCAATTAAAGTCAGAGACAGTAACTTACACATGCTCCGACGATAGCTGCGTTAGAACAACAAAGCCGAGCCACTACTTATTCACCGGCGACTCACCGTCCAACAACAGCGCCATCACATCCTTCAACTGCGCCTCAGTCAATACCCCGTTATGCCCAAACCTCGGCATACGGGAACACGCGTTATAGGCTTGCGCGTTATACAGCTTACCCCAGGTATATTTCACAATCTCCGGGCTGGTACCGCGCAGCTTGCCGTATTGATAGAGCGAAGGACCGATATTGCCGAACGAGATTTCTGTCTTGCTCATCTGGTGGCAGGCATAGCAATTGCCGCCATTGACTGAGCCGACTGCGTCCGAAGACTGCATGCCACGGCCATTCTGGGCGATTTTTTCGCCATTCTTCCAGTCGCCCATATACTGGCCATCCGCCGGATATTTGACAGTGGCGAGTTGTGCCTGTTCGAGCTTCTTGGCTGGCTTGGCTTTCAAGCCTTGCGGATTGGCGCTGCACAGGGCCTGGGCTTCATCTTGTTGCACCATGCGTTCCATGGTGGCAGGGCCTTTGGCTTTGAAATCAGCTTTCATCATTTCCAGTGCAGCTTTGGCGTAGTCAGGCTCAGCGGCAGACACTACAACCGTACTGCAAATGCTAGCCAGCAAAACACTTATATGGCCTATACGTAAATTTTTCATGTATATCCCCTTTTAGCGTTTCAATGCAGGTGCATTCATGACCGCGCCATCGGCAGATTTTGCCAGGAACATGGTCAGTGCAGTGATGGTGTCTGACGCATAATCAGGCACGGGGAAACGTTGCTGGCGGAAACAGTCATTGAGCCTGTGCTGCATGGTCCTGACCTCACCTTGCGAAACGCGGTAAGCGGGCCAGGTCGAGTAGGCAGCCTGGGCGTTTTCCTTGTTGTTCAGATTAGGCAAGTCTTGCAGGCGTATGCGCTGACCATCTGCAGAGTGGCAGGATGCGCAGGCAAAATCATGGGAACCGGCGCGGTAATAGAATATCTTCTTGCCGATTTCATAGGCCTGTTTTTCTGCCGGATGTTTGGTGCTGATCGCTAGTTTCATGCCGCGTGATTCTGCCGTCAAAAAAGACACCAGTGCTTCGATATCAGACGGGTTACCGGCAGAACCAAAAGGTGTTTTCACCGCTTGCTCACGTGTCAGGCCTTGCAGGTTCATGCGGCAGTGCATGAGGCGCTGTTCCAGGTCCATGACCTTGTTGGTGTCTTTAAAATAGCGCGGTAATTCTGCATACGCGCCCTTGGTCACGCCTGGGCCCTTGCCCAGATCACATTGCTCCAGCGACGTCTGATTGGTGCCCAGCTTTTTTTGCCAGAGTTCCTGGCCGCGCATTTCCCATAACTCTGCCGGGTTGCCATCGGCCAGCATCTGGCGGTATTTGGCAATTTCTTCAGTTGCAGAAGTTTGAGAAGCAGCTTGTGCCTTCGCAGAACCAGACATTGCGCACAACGCTACACAGGCCGCTAGCGGCACGGCTTGCGCAAGTTTAAAGACAGCATGTGACATAGTTTTATCCTATTCAGGCGATGACGGCTTCATCACTACGCTGATCACCCTTGTTGTCTGTCCAGGTAACCGATACTTTTTCCCCTTTAACACCGCCTTTGAACTTGAAGGACAAAAACGGGTCTTTGGATACAGAGGGGCCAAATTGCGCGTCCAGCACCAGCTTGTCTTTCCATTTGGCCTGCAGTGTCTTGATGAAATGGGCAGGTACGACTTTGCCTTCAAGGTCCTTGCGCTGACCTGTTTCCATATCGTGACGTATCAATACTTTTACCTCGACAGCTTCGCCTACAACTGCCGCCCGAATACGCATAGGATCTCCCATGATGTCTCCTTTTTTTTGCTAATTTTAAATAGATACTTGATTAAGACAGGTCAAGACCTGAAAGCTCACCACAGAGGCACGGAGACACAGAGGTGCACAGAGAAACCCGCTTGTATCTGCTTCTCCAGGCTTACGATGCATCACAGTAGCACCTGACCTGAAATTCTAAAAATTAACCGCCGCAACCACCCAGAGTAACCTTGATCTCTTTTGATGCCACCAGCCATTTACCATCGGCCTTCACCAGGGCATGCACATTCGACGTTTCGCCGACCTTGACACGTGTTCCTACCTGGGGTTCAGTACCTTCGGGTATGGTAAATGCTGCCGACATGGCATTTGGATTTTTTTCAATCAAGATCGCAATGTATTCTGTATTGGCGGCCTTGCTGCTGACGTTAACCTGAACCACGGCACCATTTTCTGCAATATCCGGTGCGCCAATGATGACATCAGCACTGACGGCAGGGCTGCCAGCACCCAGCGCAGTAAACGCATCTTGCAGGCTCTTGGCTTCAAAGGCCTTGCCTTGCCATTCTGCAGCAAACACATCAGACGGTTTCAGCAAGCCTGCGGCAAAGGCCAGGCCAAACACTGTGGATATGCGTAAAAAATCACGGCGTTGCTGGCCGTCATCGTTGATCTTGAATGCCTGCTTCATTACTGTCTCCTGAGTAAGCGTACTGCCGCTATATTGCGAACTAAAAAAGTTTGATAAGCTTAACGCGAAATCGTTCCATCTATATGACATTCCTGAAAAAATCCCGGCTGTCTGCTAAATCTTACTGACGCATGACCCAGTCCAGCATGGTCTTGATGTCTGCATCCTTGATATGGCCCTGTGGTGGCATGGGGATATCACCCCAGGCACCACTGCCGCCCGCCTTGATTTTTTTGATCAAGTTCGTGTCTGCATTGGCGTCACCCTTGTATTTTGCCGCGATCTGGGCAAAGCCGGGGCCGACTACTTTGTCCTTGACGCCATGGCAGGCCGTGCAGGCATATTGTTTGGCCAGTTTCAAACCTTCATCTGCGGCTGGAGCACTGACTTTGACAACGGTAGCCTTGTTCAGATCGACGCCGCGCACGGCACCGACAGTGCGGTTCTGCTCTACCGGGTTGCCGTTCGCACTGCGGGCAAAGGCTGGCAGTTCAGAAGTGATCTTGACTTCTTTCAGGCAGTCTTTCATGCAGGCAGTGTTCTTCACATCTGGCTTGCCACTGGTTTGCCACAGGCCATGTTTCTCTATCATGCCATTGCGGTTGGGCATGCGCTTTTGCACTTCGGCGATGTTCTCGTCCGACATGGTAAAGTCGTCGGCAACCACCCCGCCAAGATTTAGGATATAAGCGGTGACTGCATACACTTCATCGGTGGTCAGAGTCTTGGGTGCATTCCAGGGCATGGCACGGTTGATGTAATCCCACAGCGTGGAAACCGTCGCTACCTTCATCAGGGTGGTGCGTTGCGGCTGGCTATTGCCCGTCAGCGCAGCGACGCGGCCATTCTTGACATCGTCTTTTGTCGTGCCACCGACGATGGGAGTGAAAACCTGGTTCGACTCACCAAAGGTGCCGTGGCAGGAGGCGCATTTGCCATCCCACACCTGCTGACCCTGATCGACACTGCCGCGCCCTTTTGGCAACCCCCTGAAGTCGGGACGCACATCGATGTCCCAAGCTGCAACTTCCTTGGGGGTCGCAGCGCGGCCTATATTGCTATAGTCTGCAGCACTGGCGGCAAGACTGAAACCAGCCAGCACAAGAACAGATAAAGACTTGCGTAACTCAGGCCACTTGTACATTGCTGACCTCACCATCTTCATTGATTTTCCAGGACTGGATAGCATTATTATGATAAATCGATTTGGTGCCGCGCACTTCGCGCAACTGGTTGATTTTGGGTTGCACATAGCCGGTTTCATCGATCGCCCGTGATTGCAAAATCGCTGGTCCGCCATCCCAGCTCCAGTCTATGTTGAAGCGGGTCAGGCATTTGCCGAGTACTGGCCCTTCAAGCCTGGCGGTGCGCCAGCTGCGGCCACCGTCGGCAGACACATCCACGCGCTTGACCTTGCCACGGCCAGACCAGGCAAGGCCAGTGACATTGTGAAAACCTTTTTCCAGCAACATCTGCCCGCCAGAAGGTGTGGTGATGACGGACTTGCATTCTTGCACCGAGGTGTATTGCCTGTGCAGGCCGCTGGGTTGCAGGTCTATATAGTGAACGGCTTCGTCCTTGGTGGCCCATGGCTGGTCACCGACTTCGATACGGCGCAACCACTTGACCCAGGACACGCCCTGCACGCCAGGTACGACCAGACGCAGCGGGTAACCGTTTTCTGGCCGCAGCATTTCGCCATTCATGGCATAGGCAACGATGACGTCATCCATGGCGCGGGCGATGTCGATGGTGCGCGTCATGGCAGAGCCATCACCACCTTCGGCCAGCACAAATTTGGCTTTCTTGCGGTCTATGCCGCAATCATCAAGCAGGACGGACAAGGGCACGCCTGTGTATTCACAGCAACTCAGCATGCCATGGGTGTATTGCACGGTAGGTACGGCGACATTGCCCCATTCAGTTGCGCTATTCGCGCCGCATTCGATGAAATGCATGCGCGAGACCGATGGCAGGCGCATGAGGTCGTCCATGGTATACACCTTGGCTTCGCGCACCAGGCCGTTGATCATGAAGCGATGCTGTGCCGGGTCTATATCTATCCAGCCCTGATGGTGACGTTCAAAATGCAGGCCATTCGGTGTAATGATGCCAAAGAAGCCCTGCAGGGGTGCGAACGACACCGATGCCTGAGGCACCCGTGTGAGACCTGGTGACTGGCGGCGTTGCAGGTTACTTTCAAACTTGGATGGCTGGCCATAACCTTGCATGACAACCGGGTTGCCCAGGCTTTTGGCATGATCTTGCAGATTCAATATCAGCGGGTCGCCATCACCTTCCACCGGTGCGGAGGGTTTGGCAAGCACAGCGCCTGACGCCAATGCCGCAGTGGCCGCAGCAAAGCTCTTGCGCAAGAAGCCTCGCCGCTCATCATTCAGGCCTTGCTCAGTAATGGCCTGGCGCAAAGGAGCATCCAAAAAATTCTCGGGTGCTTTGCGTAAAAGGCCGGACTTTTTTATCTGGATAGACATGAGACTGAAACTTTCCAATGAGATACTGGTTCAAACTGCACCTTTAAGCTACCACCATCATTAGCCGAGTAGTTTATGCTCCAAGCACAGTTTTCACGATCTGTTTTTGATCAAGCTCAAATTATACTATTTGCGCATATAATTAAATAAGAAAATGTAATAAGCAAATACTTTCTTTGATGCAATGCACAAAATATCGATGCTTTGGGTCAGGCAAACTGCATTTGTGATAAATTCTTGTCTCGCATAAACATGCAAAATCAGCAAGATGAACCTGAAAAAACTTTTACCTGTATCGCCAGCGGCAATTCTTCTCTTTGTCCTGATATTGGCGGGCTGGACTTGCTCTGCGCTGTATTTCGGCCATTCTCTTGTTGCATCCAATAAATCCCTGTGCCTGCCAGAACTAGGGGCAGCAACAGGTGCACTGTGGGAAAGCCATGAATGGTGGCGTCTGCTGGTCTCGCAATTCCTGCATGTGCATTTCCTGCACATGCTGTTCAATGCCTTGTCCATACTCATCATTGCCAGCAGCCTGGAAAAGGCAAGGGGCTGGCTGGTCCTGCTGGCGATTTATTTCATTGGCGGAACAACCGGACAGATCGCCAGTGTCTGGTACTACCCTGCACTCGTCACCGACGGTGCCTCACAGGCACTGATGGCCTTGTGTGCCGGCATGCTGGTCTTGCAGCCACGCAGCAAAGTGACCTGGTTTGCTGGCCTGGTAGTCGCATACAGATAGCGCTGGATGTGCATGCGATAGCAGCTATCAAGGCCGGGCATCTGTTTGGATTTATCGCAGGATTATTGGTCAGTATGCTGATTGCGCTGCGACAAAAAAATCAGCTTGCAAAAGAGAAGGCAGCTTTATGATGAGGCCGCATGTGTCTTTGCTGGCAAACCAAACCTGCCCACCATAAATTCTATAAACGTAGAAAGCTTTGGCGTAGGCTGCCTGTCACGTGGATACAGCAGATGCATGGGGCGTGATGCAGGCAGGTAATCTTCCATCAGGGGCACCAGTCTGCCTGCGGCAACCTCACTGGCGAGCAGCAGCTCCGATTGCATGACAATGCCAAAGCCAGCCACGGCAGCACTCTTCAAGGCCTGGCCATTATTCGAGCGCAGGCGGCTGACGGGGATGTCGGTGACCTCTTCGCTCAGGCGCCAGCGCACATGCTTGTTCCAATGTAAAAAATCCAGGCATTCATGCGTGACCAGATCGGCAGGAGTCAAAGGCGTGCCCTTGCGTTGCAGGTAGGCAGGCGCGGCGCAGATCATCATGCGGTAAGGCCGCAGCGGACGGGCAATCAGGGTGGAGTCTTCCAGCCTGCCTATGCGTATGGCGGCATCATAGCCATCTTCGACCACATCCACCAGTCTGTCATTCATGTGCAGGTCGGCGCGCATCTCTGGATACTGTGCGAGGTAATCAACCATGGCCGGGGCCAGCAACTCACTGCCAAAGGTCACGGGTGAAGTGATCTTCAACACGCCACGGGCACCGCCGCGCATCCTGGCGGCACCCGACTCTGCCTCGCTGATCTGCGCCAGTATGGCCCGGCATTGCTCAGCGTATTGCAAACCCAGCTCGGTCAGGCTCTGGCGGCGCGTAGTGCGTGTCAGCAGGCGTGCAGCGAGCAGTTCTTCCAAAAACTGTATGTGCTTGCCGACCATGACAGGTGAGATTTCGCACTGAACAGCCGCAGCCGTAAAACTGCCTGCATCGACAACGGCAACGAATACTTCCATGCTGCGCAACTTATCCATTACTCACCTCAATTACTAACCAATGGTTAGTAATATATGCGTTTCTGTGACATTTATCTACATTAAAAATTGGAAGATACTTAATCCTGAGCTTCAAAGCTTCAGGATTATTCAAAACGAATGCAATCACCAACGAGAGGAACAAATCATGAAACTCATCATCATCGGTGCCAACGGCACAGTAGGCAGCGCCATCAGCAATGAACTCGGTGCCCGTCATGAACTTATCCGCGTCGGCAAGAGCAGCGGTGAGATACAGCTGGACATCAGCAATAGCGAACAGATACAGGCACTGTTTGCCCGCACTGGCAAGGTCGATGGCGTAGTGGTTGCGGCAGGCCATGTGCATTTTGCCCCTCTGGGTGAAATCGAAGAGCAGCATTACCATATAGGCCTCAACAATAAGCTCATGGGCCAGGTGAATGTTGCGCGCATTGCCCAGGACTATCTGCACGATGGCGGTTCTATCACGCTGACTAGCGGCTTCGTCGGCGACATACAAATACGTGCTGGCGCGAGCGCCGCCATGGTCAATGGTGCTATCGAAGGTTTTGTGCGTGGCGCAGCGATAGAATTACCACGCGGCTTGCGCATCAATGTTGTCAGCCCCGGCTTGCTGGAAGCCTCGGTCGCGGCACTGGGCAGTTTCTTCCCTGGCTTTGAAGCAGTATCCGCAAAACGCGTGGGTCTGGCTTATGCGAGGAGCGTGGAAGGCGCGCAAACCGGGCAGGTTTACGCTGTGCGCTAGGCAGGTTTATGCCGTGCATTGGGCAGGCAGGACTTATCAAAAAAATAGCACAAAACAGCGATTACCAGTTAGCATGGATCTGCAATGCCGCTGGCAGCAAAGCCTGCCAGCGGCCATCATCCATGCGACCGGGAGTGCTACCTTGAGTAATGAAAACTTTGATGCCCCTATCTTCATAGAAGATGGCCCCTACATAGACTTGCTGCCCGGCGTATATCCCTATCTGTATAACGAGCGCGGTCATTGCAGGCAATTGCGCCAGGCTTTTGGCACCGAGATCAGCATCGCCAAAGCTAATCCCGATCTTGAGCTGGGCACAAAATACAAGGGCATCAGCCACCAGCCCAAGACCATACCGAATGATGGTCACCCTTACCAGATTACAGAGTTCAATTTCAAGGTGGCAGAAGTCCATTACGAAGCCATCACCGCCACCAGAGAAAGCGTGCAGGCCTTTGGCATGACGCTACTCAAAAGCGGTGAATGCCTGCGCTTTGAATATGAGGGCATGATCATGGCCCAATACACGTATGGCAAATGGGCCGGTCATCAGTCGCCCTACATAGGTGGCCGCCGACGGCGCGAGTTGCTGACCCATAATCCCACCGACCTCGAGTTCCACGACTTTCCTCACATTTTCTTTTCGCAGGATGACTTGCCGCTGGTCATCAGCGTGGCACGGTGGCGCCCCTATGTGCAAGAAATCTCGCTCGCAGACTTGTGGGTGGCACCGGGTGATGCCATCGTCCTGCCGCCCAAGACCAGGCCAGCGCCACCCGAAGGGCAACTGTCAGAAGAACAGGCGAGGCGCATCATCATAGACCTGCACGGCAACCGCAATTCTGCCCTCGCTTGCTGGGGTAGCGACAAGGCAGCACTGATAACGACCACGGTGCTGGGCAACGACCTCACCATGCAAACCCGTGCGCCGAATTACCATGAAGAACAGCACCCCAGCAAACACCCTTACCCTGGCAACAGACTTACTGAGTGATGACATCGGCCTCATCGTATCGCGTGAAATGCGGTATGAAGAGCCGGGGTTTTAGCGCATCGCTTTCACACTTATACTTTTCCAAAATCCTTGATCTTCTGACAGTATTTGCGCTAGCATCTGTATTGCGAAGGCTCAGACTGGGCTTCCTTCTACAACCTGAAACAGCCCGGTCGATTTCCTTCGCAACTTATTTCTTCACCTGATTTTATATCAGGGATACTTTGATCATCAGCGGAAGTTGGCTCGGGCCCTCTTCCGTTTTTTGTTGGAAGCGTGCATGACTTTGCCATTTTCTGCGACACAGGCTTTACTGCTCAGAAGAAAACATCTGGTTTTTGTAGAAGCAGGCACAGGCGCCGGCCTGCTGCCAGAGTCCCATCTGCAAGCTTTTGAAATCAATCTGGCGAAACTGGGTTATGCCATCTCCACCCGTCTGCGTCTGGCCTTGCAAGGTCAGAGTGCAAATGCGCTGACGCAAACCCAAAAACATGTATGGAAAGTTTTACTGGGCAAGGTCGGCGGCAACCAGCAGTTGATGCCGCAATTTCGTCGTTTCCCTGAAGATGTGCCCGCAGATACGCATGCACTGTGGCGTCAGCGTGTGCTCAGTCACTTCCTGCAACTAGCTGATCAACCCTGTCTGTTCTGTTCACGAACTGGCAGCACACATGTATTGGCGCCATGTGAGCATGTGGTCTGCAGTCATTGCTATGACGGCAGCAATTATTCTGCTTGCCCGGTCTGCGGCCAGCAAACAGAGTCATCAGCATTCTTCAAGCCAGCCCAAGTACGCCAACAACCAAAAGAAAACATTATTTTCAAGTTGCTGGATCTGGGCCAGGATGTAGATGCCGTAGCAAAAGAACTCTTGCACAACCTGTGCGAACGCAAGCAAGCCATGTCACCCGTGGACAAGGACGACTTCATCGCCATCGTGCAAGAGTATGGGATGGCAGTCATACCATGGTTGCCGCAAGTTATCCCCGTGCGTGAAAACATTGCCCTTTTGTTTGGCAACTTGTTGAAGCAATGTGAGCCGGCCCTGGTCATGGATGCGGCAAAATCGTATATCGGCACTGCCACTGATGTGCTGCGCCTGATCGCAGCCTATTCGGGCGCTGACCCCGCCTTGCAGGGCCAGACTGTTTACCGGCAACTCGCCATTGCAGAAATGCGTGGCGTCAAAAAATACCGGCCATGGTTTGAATCCAGCCACTGGCTCGCCTGGGCCAAACGCCACACCCATACGCAAGTCACCAGACTGGTCAAACGCTTTAAAGTTGCCAAACTGAGCCGCCCACTACGTAAGTCGCTTCTAGGCTTCATGGAAAGCCTGCGTCCTGATTTGCTGACTGAAGACATGCTCAGGCACAGGTCGTATTGGGTGTGGATGGGCGAATTCCTGCATCCTCATGAATACAAAAACCGTTACCCTCAGGTAGCAGCCGCGTTTACCATCATCCGCAAAAAATCTGCTGATGGCACGCCAGCGCCTGCCTTCCAGACTTATTATGGCAAGCTTGAAGCCAGCCTGCGCCTGGGCGATGCGGGTGCCATGGCTGGCTTGTTGGCGCAAAGGCCGGGGGAACTGGCACGTCGCCTGGATTTATTATTGCGAACTGCGGGTACCGATGAAACAGCACTTGCCCAGGTCAAGTCTGCTTTTCAGAAGGCACTGCCGCAATTTGCCACACCAGTGCTACTCACTTTACTGGCTCACCTGCCAGTCAGGACGCAGGCTGTCAAAACCAGGATATATTGGCCCAAGGGCCAGGTTGCCAAAGCTGTGTTTGCACCTGAGACCAGAGCAAACCTGGACGCAAATACCATAGTAGAAATAGTCGCCGCGTTGGAAGAACAACTCATGCAGCGCTTTGCTGCAAAACCCCTCTATGATCAATTCATCATAGACCGTGCATTACAAGACATTATCGTGCCGTTCAATGAGAGAACTGCGAGCAAATCGGCGATCAGCCTGCCGCGCGGCTCCAGCATTGCTGTCACACCAGAAAAAACAGCACGCCTGTTTTTACACTGGTGTCAGCCTGAGAACAATGCCAGCCGTACTGACCTGGATTTGTCAGTCGGCTTTTATGACACCGACTGGCAGTATCAGGGAGTTTGCTCCTATTACCAATTGCAGTTGCATAGCAAAAATGGTCAGCATATCGCCAGCAGTTCTGGCGATATCACCAGTGCCCCCTTCCCTGATGGCGCCAGTGAATTTGTCGATATTGATCTTGAAGCAGCCCAACTGCAAGGTATACGCTATGCAGTGGTGGTCCTGAATAATTATTCAGGTATGGCCTTTGAAGACCTGGAACGTGCCTATGCTGGCATCATGTTCAGGGACGATGTTCAAGGACATCATTTTGACCCGCGTACTGTCGAGCTCAGGTTCAATCTGCAAGGTGGCAACGGTATCTTCCTGCCCATGGTCATCGACCTGCAGGATGCACGCCTGCACTGGCTGGACATGTATTCCACAGGCATGTTCGCCATGAATAATGTCGCCAGCTCAAACAATGCCATCACCACCATTTGCCCCGAATTGATCGCCTACTTTGCCAGCGGCACGCGTCCATCGATGTATGAACTATGTCTTCTGCATGCTGCCGCGCGTGGCCAGGAAGTGCTGTTGCGCGGCAAGGACTTGCAGCGTTTTATGCGTGCAGAGAATGAAACCAATGCGGCATTTCTGGCGCGCTTGCGACGTGATTCTGGTCAGCATTTACCAGCAGATGCATTGCACTTTGAACGCAGCATTTTTGCCGCCCTGTATGAAGGTGACCTGCCCTTGCCCGAAGGCAGTGCCATCTTTGCCCTGAAACCTGCAGCCATCACAGGCAATTTGGCTGCCAGCGATCTGCTCAGTTGAGCGTGCGCTGACAGCTGAAAAGGGTTCATTCATCATCCAGCCCCTTGCCATCCAGGATCTGCGGAATCGCTTTTTCCACTCTTGATTCGCGGGTCTTGGATTGCTTGGCGGCAGAGAAATGCAGCAGGTATGCTCTTTGTCGCCCAGGGGTCAGGGCTTCAAACGCTTTTTTCAAAGCGGGCATGCTGTCAAGCTTGATCTGGAATTCATCAGGCAAATTGAATTCCGTCGTCTTTTTGAATTCCACCTTCAAACCGGCTTTTTCTACCGCAATCGCATCCTTGATATAAGCTTTGATCGCAGTTTTTTTCTTGCTGATTTCTTCAACGCTGGTGAAACGGAGTTGCCTCGCCGCCTGGGTATTCTCGGTCTGCTGTACCAGCAAACCCTTGCTGTCTTTTAGCAGTGCTCCCTTGAAAAACAGCAGGGCGGCATATTCCTTGAAGACGTGAATGAGGACGATATTTGTATCCTCATGCGTATAGCAGGGGTTGCCCCACTTGAATTCTTCAGTCAACGGGCATTCCAGGACTATGCTGCGCAATTGCCCGATTTCTTCTTTCCAGGTCTTGGCTTTGCTGACGTAGGCATCGACTTTGGGGTTCATATTGTCTCCATGAAAAAGCTGGCTTGATTATCTGGACATGCTGCTAATTTAGCATGCAAATTAGCAAGCATTCAAGTAACAGATTTCCCTGCCATCAACAACGCCACCCCGTCCGCCGCAGCCACATTTCACGCGAGCCGTTCAGGGTGTGGCAAGCTTGCCTGTGCGTATATCAAAAAACAGGCGCTTTTCGTCAGCTGTCTGGACTATGAATTTTCCATGCTCATCTATGCCCGCCCCATAACCCCAGTAATAATGCGAAACAGTTTCTTTCAAGATGCGCTTGTCGGGAATGATCTCCTTCAATCTCACCTTGCGCAATACCTTGCCATGCTTCCAGAAGGTCAGCATAACCATGTCGTGACTATAATCCTGGGGAATCAGGTTCAGGCCATCATACTCAGTCACACAATATTCGCCATCATTGCTGATAGAGGGCGCACGAAACCAGCCAGACATTTTCCAGAGCAACTTGTTATTCTTATCCAGAACTTGCGTACCAAGGAGTGGATCAGAAATGATCTGATATTGTTGATTCTGGTTGGTACGTGTGATTTTATGCGGTGGCTGCAAAGGAGAATCTGCATGGGCGTCACCCACCAATAATAAATTCAAAAATAAACTGGTCACGCAGAAAACTACGAAAGCGAAGGTCTTGTTTAACATTACAGGGCAGCCTTAAACTTTTTTTATATTCAATGCCAGATATTGCAGTAAAGGTGCGACATGAGTCAGCATCAATGGAAATGCATGTGTCTTGTCATTTAGTATGTGTTTGCTGAATTCCAGATCTTCACACAGGCTGCCTATATTCGGTTCCTTAGCGTCTTCAAGTATTGCGTGTAAAGAATCATCCGGCATGGCCCAGTAGTAGTCTTCGGTCAGTTCAACCTCTTTCAACTGCAGATCATCTTCCACATGCGACAATATGGAGTTAATGATACTGCGTAATTCTGCAATATTGATGCTGTGCTTTACTTTGACTGTCATGCTGCTTCCATGCTGATTTCATGCTGTTTCCAATATAGTCTTTACCAAAACTGAGTCACCACTTAGGCGTAATCCGCTCACCTGGCAAGACTTCATAAGGATGGGCCCAGCCCGGCAAGGCACGCAGGCGGTCGAGCCAGGCGACGATGTGCGGGTAGCGGTCTGTCAGCTTGTAACCACTCTCTTCTTCAGGATAAAACAGGTAGGCACTGAGAGAAAAATCGGCAATCGTCGGTGCATCACCGACCAGGTATTCACGATTGGCCAGATGCTTGTTGACGATGGTGAAGGCATTGTCTATGCGACCCAGCAACCAGGCTTGCACGGCAGGGTCAGGTGCCGCAGGGCCAAAGGATTTATTGAAGCGGTAGCTGGCAAAATAGCTGGTGAATTTGTGGTTATCAAATAAAAGCCAGCGCAAGACTTCGAGTTTTTCATCTTCATTCTTGCCACCAAAAGCGCCATGCTTGTTGGCGAGGTAGGTAAGGATAACGCCTGATTGTGTCAACCTGCGATCGCCATCTTCGAGAATAGGCACTTCCCCCATCTGGTTGGCTTGTTCGCGCCAGTCATTGTCACGCGTCATGCCCGTGAACATATCGACAAAAGCGTTCTCGAAAGGCTGGTTCAGTGCGCGCAGCAGGAAAGCGACCTTAAAAGAGTTACCTGACTGGCAGAGGCTATGCAGTTTGTACATGATGCTTGTCCTTGGGTGGAAAGTGAACAGGCATCTTACCAAGATTTATCGATTGTGCATAATCACCACGGTCACCCTGCCATAGCCTTCAAAAAGACTTCGGTTGGTGTATCTGCCGGATAAAACAATTCCACGCACAACTCATGCAGGGTGATGTCGCGCGGGCTGCCAAAGGTGGTCAGGGTCGTGAAGAGCGAAAGTTCATGACCATGCAACTCCATGATGCAGGGTATCAGCAAAGAGGGTTCTGTCGCTTGCGTGACGGGTGTTTGCTGTTTGAGGGCGATTACATTGGGATAGGCATGCACTTCTTCTACCAGCGCGATGATGGCCTCATCACGGGCACTCAGCATCAGCCTTTGCAGGACTTGCAAAAGATAGCTGCCCCATTCTGCAAAGTTTTTGGTAAAAGCCGCAAATCCTTGCGGATGCAGACTGGCTCTGAAGATATTGATTTCTGGTGTCAGCAATTCTGGCGGCAACAGGCTCATGAGTTTGGCAGCCGCACTGTTATGCAAGACCACATTCCAGTGCCTGTCCAGCGCGACACCGGGATAAGGGTAATGGGTATCGAGCAGGCGCTGCACTGCGGCTTTGGCCTGCGCCATGCGGGCAGTATCGAGGCCCTGTTCGCTATAGCGTGGCGCATAGCCTGCCGCCAGCAGCCAGGTATTGCGGGCGCGCAGGGGCACATCGAGCTGGCTGGCGATGCTCATCAAGAGTTCTGCGCTGGGGCGGGAGCGTCCAGTTTCTACAAAGCTCAGGTGACGTGGCGAAATATCGATGTCCAGCGCCAGTTCCATCTGGCTTATTTTGCGTTGCGTGCGCCATTCACGTATCAGGGTACCGACTGGTGCCTCTGCCTGTTCCGCTGTCGCCAATGTGAGATGAGCCATTGCGCTTCCCTTAAGAAATATGGATACCTGATGCATTATCTCTGCCCTGTTGCATAAGCGCCATTACCTGTCAGGTAATCGACTCGCTGCAAATGTAGAGCGAAACTGCAATCCCCTCAACTGTTTTTGGAGATACATCATGTCCACAGCTTCTAATACATCTGCCGCAGTCAAATTGCATGCCCCTGCCCTGTCCCTGCGCACCATTCTCGCACTGGATGCGTTGACCGGTCTTGCCATGGGCTTGCTGCTGGTTGCCGCGTCTGGCCTTTTGTCTGGCTTGCTGGGCTTGCCCAAGGATTTTTTGTTCATGGCAGGTGCCAGCCTGTTCCCTGTTGCTGCGCTGGTGGGTTTTACCAGTCGTGCTGGTGGCGAAACAAAGCAGCCTGCACCACTGGTATGGATCGTCATACTCGGCAATCTAGGCTGGGTCATCGCCAGCATATTGACGATGGAAGTCTGGTTTGAACCCAGTATATTGGGATTTGTTTTTGTCAGCGTACAGGCACTGGTGGTACTGGCTTTCAGTGTGCTGGAATATCGTGGGCTACGCAATTAAGGCCCTCGTGCTTGGTACTGAGGGGCAAGCCTGGCTTGCCTCTTACTGCTCAAGCAAGATTGCCGGAATTGCAATACACTGAAATACTTACGTATTCCATTTTGCTATTGACCTTAAGCCTGCAATGAAACTAGCTATTCTCAAAAAACTATGTGCCAGTTATGCTGGTGCCCGCGAAAGACTATACGCAGCTCCCAGCAATGTGCTGGCCTATAGCGTAGGAGAAAAATCCTTTGCCTACTTCAAGACCAGCGAACCTGAGCGCTGGCGTTTCAGCATACGGGTAACACCTGCACGCTTTCTTGAACTGACTGATATGCCGGGCGTAAAACCGGCACGGTATATGGGACGCTTTCATTGGGTGACCATCGTCGCTGTCGAGCAATTTCCTGAAGACTATTTGCGGGAATTGCTGGAGTATTCTTATCAAAAGGCTTTGTCGGGCTTGACAAAGAAAAAGCGGGAAGAGGTTTTGAAAGATGAAGCCGCTTGATTTTTTGCAGCTATCCACCGGACTGACATCACAACGGATAGCTACTGAAATCAGGCCGTTTCCAGATCCCTGTTCACGACCTCACTCACCGGCATAATCAGGCCGTTTCCAGATCCCTGTTCACGACCTCACTCACCGGCATAATCACGCACCGCAAAAACAGCTTCGCGGCATCTTCATGCGTGAGTAAATTCTGCAAGTCTGCTGGTATCTGTCCGGTAAAGGCAAAGCCTGATCTGGTATGCATTCCCGCTTCACGCTCTGACCAAAGCAATTGTATGTGGCAATCGCCCAGTGTCATGTCGGGTTGCGCTTCATCTGGTAAAAAACTGAGCTGGTACTGGCCGGATGGCATTTCGGATTCGAGTTCGGTCAGCACCTGCAGGCCGCCTGTGCTGAGGTTGACCAGCAGGGCTGGCAGGGCATCGGCATGCTCGGGGGAGTTGAATACCCAGACCGGGCGTATCTCGTGGGTGCCCAGAGGAACTAAGAAGAATTGCACGCGTTGGTGGCGACGGTTTTCAGATGGGTTCATGGCATCAATGATCAGGTCAGGTGGAGGAAATTTCTGTCAAAACAGCAGACAGAAATTTATTCCAGATTTATGTCATGAACATGACCAGAATATACTTCGCCGTCCCTCCACTCTCTCCGTGAAACCGTCAAGCTATCAGGCAGCCTTGGCCTCAAAGATCATGGACTGGTGAGCTGCCACTCCTGCCATTGCGCCGTCAGCCACGGCCATTGCCACATTACCTGCCATGCGTGCGGCGTCACCGCAGGCAAATACGCCGGGTACACTGGTGGCTTTGATCTCGTTGGTACGGATAACCGTGCCCATGGGGCCTTCTGTCATTTCACAAGCCAACTGTGTGGCGAAAGGACTGTTGATGCGGATCGTGCCCATGGTGAACAGGCCATCCATATCATGTTGCTGGCCGTTTTGCAGTTCTACCGTGGCAAGGCCGCTGATCTTGCTTACAGGCGCAGCTTCTATTGTGACGCCACGTTTTTGCAAAGCCGCCAATTGCTCAGCATCTGGCTCAAAGCATAGATTGGTGAACAGCGTGACTTGACCCCAGTCTGGCAGCATCATCGCATGGTGATACGACAGCGGGCTGGTAGCCAGTACGCCAATGCGGCCATTATCAATTTCATAGCCGTGACAATATGGGCAGTGGAAGATGCTGCGGCCCCAGCGTTCTGCCAGACCTACTATTGCGGGCAAGTCATCGGTGACGCCGGTGGCGAGTATCAGCCTGCGTGCCTGGTAATTGCCCTGCACCTCAACGGTTACGACAAAACCATCGTCCAAACGATTGGCCGAGGTGGCCTGCCCTTCTACCCAGGTAACGGTTTTATAGGCCATCAACTGTGCCTTGCCTTCACTGGCAATGGCGCTGGCTTTCTTGCCATCTTGCCCCAGAAAGCCGTGTGAGTATTCAACAAAGCGGTTACGGCGCTGGCCGCCATCGATGACCAGCACCTGCCGCCTGGCGCGTGCCAATTGCATGGCGGCAGAGAGACCTGCATAGCTGCCACCGATGATGATGGCATCAAACATCATGCCCTTAGTGATGGTTGTCATGGTGGTCATGGCTTTTTCCCTTGTTCTTGCTGTGTGCATTAAATTTGCGGCTGAATTCTTTCGCCAGGTCAGCCAGTGTCACGTCACCCAGACGGGCGATGAGCAAGGCCTCTGCTTCATCAAAGGCAGTTGCGAGTGCTTCGTTGACGACTTGCTCGACCAGGCACTCTGGATTGTCATTGCGGTTGCCCATGGCAAAGACGGTAGGTGCGCCGAGGGCATCATAGATGTCACGCAAGGTCACCGTTTGCAAATCGCAAGAAATCACCCAGCCGCCGCCATGGCCCTTGTCTGAACTTACATAACCACGGCTGCGCAAGCCCGCCAGCACGCGTCTGACCAGCACCGGATTGGTGGTCAGGTATTGCGCCAGTTCTTCAGAAGTCATGGCCCGTTGACCATGCGCCATGTGCAATAGCACGTGGAGGATGGAGGAAAGTTTGCTGTCTTGTCTCATGTAACTTATGATAGTACATAATCGGGAAATGTGCAGGAAATTTTTAATACAGCAGAAAATGCAGGCAATAAAAAACAGGGATAGCCCATTTGGTCTATCCCTGTTTTTTGCATGCCCGGTCAGCAACCGGGCAAATGTCCTGCAATATGTCTGACTTGTCAGTCAGCTAGTCTGATTTTTTGGACTGCCGCACTGACCACCAGCCAGCCAATGCCATCAAACAGCCAAACAGAACCAGGCCACCTGGAATGTACATCATGCGCCAGCCTGGTAAAGACAGTGCAAGAAAGACAGTAGCGCTCATCCATAAAGTGCCACTGCTTTTTGATTTCCTGGCATTCTGTATGCCGCCCAGATACAAAAATATCCAGCCCAGCAAGGTCAGCACTACCGTCGTCATCGCCACAACACCTGTGCGCAACAGCTCGAAATAATAGGGCAAGTTAATCCCTGTCAGCACGAGATGTGCGAGTATGAACATCAACACTACCGGCGCTGAGTCCTCCAGCCCCTTTGCGTTACCTTGGATACCAGGCACAGACTCGCTGGCAAAATTAATTACATCGTCACTATCAGGTTGTTGTTCGCTCATACAGGTTGTGCGCAAGCTTGTTTAAAGCAAAGCAGTTTAGCGCAGATCTGTGCGCAGATAAAGCGATCCTGTTCGGTCGCGGCCCTTACCTGCACATGCCGCTGTCGTTTTATTTATCTACTTCCCTCGTCAGCATTTCCCATGAAGGCTGGGAAGTGCCATCAGTCGTTGCCGAGACTTTACCGCCAGCAAACTTGAGGTAAGTCGTCGCAGCCTTGCTGAATTCTATGGACTTCATCTTGCACATGGCTTTTTTTGTCGCGGCATCAGCGCAATAGGAAGCAACATTGTCCTTGATGGTAGCGGCAAAATACTTGATCTTGAACATGTCGTCAGTGCTTTGAAAACTGTCGGCCTTGATGTCGAATTTGACGTCGCAACCGCAGGATGTTTTCAGGCTGCTGGTGGCGGCCTTGACTGCAGGCTCAACTTCATTACTCATGAAGTCGCGTTCTGCCTTGCCTGCAAATGCAGTCAGTGGCAAAAGCAAGGCGATGCTGGAGATGGCGGCGAGTCTGGAAATTTTCATGCTTATGTCCTTATGTCCTTGTGAGATTAAAACCTGGAATGTCTTGAAGAGTTTTGCATTCTAAGTTTCAAGGACAACATGCGGCTAAATGTTTGTAAGCAATTCACGATGAAAAAATATCGCTCACAGTGTCTGTCATTTAACTTTGTCACCAGTGCTTACACTTTTGATCACAGTGCATTCTTTCCAAATTCTGGTTCAACGGGATTATTCATCCCTGTACTTTTCTTTGCCGCCACCAATGCAAAGCCCAGCGCCAGCAATAGATCAGGCTGACTAGCAATAAACTGATCCAGCAGAGAATCGCCAGCACGCCGCCGACTTGAGGCTTACCCCACACAAGCACCCAAAAGAACAAGGCAGGACCAGCAAGCACACTGGCCAGCAAGATAATAATAACTTGCAGCTTTTCCTTCAAAACCAGCAGTCCGCAGGGCAGAAAAAAGACGGCAAATACTGCGAGCATGGTCAAGCTGCTTGCCATCGTTTTGTTTTTGCGCACGTCCTCCCAGCCATCCATTAATAAGGCATAGCCATACAGGGAATTGTCTTTCGCTGCATTTACCGCGCGCTCTTCCACGTTCTTTTCCACATTCGCTTTCACTGCCTCTTGTTGATTCGGCTGGCTGTTTGCCGATTGAGATTGAGACTGCGGTTTCGCCTCCTGTTGCGGCTTCATTTTGGATTCGCATGTAGACAGGGGCAATACAAAACAAAGCAATAAAAGAAGCGAAGAAATTTTCCTGATCAGGCTTAACATCATGACGTGAACTTTCGAATGAATGTGGACTTTCGAATTGAAGAGTACTCGCGGTCTAATCGAAGCACCTGCCGGATTCAACACCAGCGCTTAGCTATCTACAAACCTGTTGCTACTTTATCAAAGTATTACCACTAAATATACTGGCATCAGCTGTCCGGCTGGTTTGGAACAGAAATAAAAACATTGAACAGCAATCAGCAGCTATTCAAGTTTTTGCCTCTCACTTTACATTCAAGAAAAACTCAGGAAAACACCATGTTCATACTCATTGCCAGCTATAGTAAAAACCCTGCTGAAGTAGAACCGCAAATCAAAGCCCATGGCGAATGGGTAAGCCGCTACCTGAAGGAAGGTATATTCCTGTTCGCTGGCCCCAAAAAAAGTGGCCTCGGCGGCATCATCGCCGTACAGAGCATCAGCAAGGAAAAGCTCTTGCAAATAATGGCGGAAGATTCTTATGTACAGGCAGATGTCGCGGATTACCAGATTATTGATTTTGATTGCAAGGCGACGCAAAGCACGCTGGAAGCCTTGAAGCTGGCTTGAGCATTTAGTCTTCAAAGCCCTTGGCATACCAAGCCAGATCAAGGGCTTTGCCACATAAATTACGATCTAGTGCGGTGAAGACATTTTCATGAAGACCAGGCCACAGATGATGAGCAGCAATGCACAGATACGCATGAAATTCAGTTGCTCACCAAAGAAGACGATGCCCAGAATAAAGGCACCAACGGCACCTATGCCTGTCCACATGGTATAGGCTGTGCCTAATGGCAGGGTACGCATGGATAAGGCCAGCAAGGCAAAGCTGACTATCATGCCTGCGATGGTGACTACAGAGGGGACAACTTTCGTGAAACCTTCAGACTGCTTCATGGCGAAAGCCCAAACTACTTCAAACAGACCAGCCAGTATCAATAATATCCAAGCCATGACAGCTCTCCTTTCAAAGAGCCGGGCCGTCCCGGACATTCATTCCCAAACTGGGGAAGGTCGTTCCTCCTGATGGAATCCGTGTGGATTCGCTTGAATGGGCGGCTTAGCCCAATGATGCCAGGTGCAAATTATAGCTTAGCTACCGCCCTGTTGCACATCACGGCCTGATGTAAGCATAACCTTGCTGTTGCCGCTTGATCAGTTGCGACACACCTGCCTCAACATAATCGAGATTGTCGAGCATGTCTGACTTGCTGATTTTTTGTGCGCGCATGGTGTTCTCGCAGATCACGACATGGGCACCGAGCTTCATGACTTCATCAATGCGGCTGGCAACGGGTGTCTCAAACTTGAACATGTCTATGCCGGGGCCATAGGCGACGATTTCTACCTCAACATTATCTTTGCCCAGGTCTTTGATGACATTCTTCACGTTATTCAATGCCAGTTCCCACTTGCGGCTTTCACCATCACTGACCTGAAAAACCACTTTGGATTTTTGTGTTGCCTGCGCTTTGGCAGGCGCTGATGTTTGCGCCATGACGCTGGCCGGGCCCAGGCCGCTGATTAACAGGCTTAGAGCTGCACCCAAAGTACAGGCATAGTGGGAAAACTGTCTCATATTCACTCCGCTATTTGAACGAGTGCCGCTTTAAGCAGCTACTGAAGCAACAATAGCAGATTTATAGGCAAACTGATCATGAAATTTTCTGACTTGATGCATGACTAATTTGGCAATTACTTTCCAGTTTAACAGGTTGCAAAAAAGCATTTTATCAAAACGAAAATGTTAAAAATGATTGCTTGCATAAGCTTATCTGGATTAAAGTTGGTCTTTCCGCAATTGTGTCGGCGTAATCAGCCACCTATCAGCTACCTATCTGGTGCATGCGTCTTAGGCTGGAATACAAGGCCTGAATGATTAACAGTTTTCCAGGATGACGGATATGAAAAAAGTTCTCTCGATTGCGGCTTGCTGTCTGGCTGGGTTTACTACTCAGGTACAAGCGCAAAACAACTATAGTCTGTACGTCAGTGAAGGTACATCTGGCGGGCTTGATGCGGCCCAGGTCATAGAAAAATATACCGGCCTGGCAGAAGTCATGGGCAAGGCTCTGGGTAAAAAAGTGACGGTGGTGGTGGCACGTGAATTCTCTCAGCTTGAGGAAGGTATGAAAGCCGGCAAGATGGATTTTGTGATTGCCCGGCCCAGTGATTATCCGGCGCGTGGCATACGTGACTACAAATATCAACTGGTCTCAACGTCCAAGCCTGATGGCCAATGTCTGCTCATCGTACCCAAGGCATCACCATTGAAGAGTATCGCTGATGTGAAAGGCAAACGCATAGCCTTGCCTGAGAAGATTTCTTATATGTCGAAATTCTGTTCGGCGGAATTGACGCACAATGGTTTCAACCTGGCGACAGAAAAAATCCAGTATGCAAAAGAACAGGGAGCCGTGCTGTTTTACCTGGACAATCTGCTGGCCGATGTCGGTGGCATTGCCTCTTACTCAGGTGTAGCCAAGAACCTGGAAAAAACCGGCCACCGCGTCATCCATACCAGCCAGCCACAACCTTACCAGCCTCTGATTGCCCACCCCAAGATCACGGCAGCGCAAATCCAGGCCTTGAAAAAAGAACTGGGGCTGCTCGATGATACCGAAGCAGGCAAACCCACGCTGAAGCAAATCGGTATCAAGGAGTTTGATACCGGCAATAATGAACAGCGCCTGCTCGATTTGCTGAAATGGCTGGGCTAAGCCTTGGCTCCAGCTCCAGCTCTTCTATCCCATTCCTTCCATCAATACGAATGGGATACAGCCTGGGTCAGCGGGTCATAAATGGACGGCATCATAGGCATGGATGGAACTGGTGACTTCACCTGTTCTGCTATGTCAAGCATCATCAGCTTTTGCGTGCGCAGGTAAGGGCTGGGTACTGCCCTTTCTACTACGATGTTCCAGCGCTTCAGATAGTTGGTCACTGAGCGTATATGAATTTTGACGCCCAGATGTTTGCTGATGAGCTCAGCAACGGCAGGACGTGTCCATTCAGCAAAGTCCATCTGCAACTGACGTGGCTTGTTGTCACGTATCAGTTGTTGTACTTGCTCTTCTTGCTCGGTACTCATGGCACGGCCTTCGCCTGAACGGCGGCCACGGCGGTGCGGCAGAATGGCATCGGCACCCTGCTCCTGGTAACGGGCAATAATCAGGCAGACTGCAGTATAGCTAAGCCCCAGTTCACGTGCGATCTGGACTTTTCTCGCGCCGCGCTGATGGGCGCGTATGACCTGGCGGCGTCGTTCATATTGCTCCAGCGCACTCAGACTTCTGGCATCTTCTTTTTTGGCGGCAGGTGCAAATACTTGCATGGGCAGTGGCATATTCATACTGAGATCCTTAATGTTGACTATTCAACGAAGAGATGCAGTGAATATAGGCGATTTACAGCTTTATGTGCCCTATACTAAAGTATGAATACAGCGCTTCCAGGGCGATTTTCCCTAGCTTGATACCGAGGCATTCCCAGATATCTTCCCCTGTTTGATCTTGCTTGCAAGACAACAAGGCGACCCGCCCGGCTGGCTGTGTCAGTTCTGGCGGTGCCAGCAAGATAAAGAAGAGCAAAGCAAGTACGCCTATGATGATCAGGATACGCATGATGTACCCTTCATACAGCACGGCAAACCGGAAACAAAGCCTCAGCCTGCATCAGCGTCTGCCAACGCCGACGTAATATTGCAGCAGTAGCACCTGCAATCAGGCTGCAGATCAGCCAAACCGGCAAGCGAGGAACAAGCTCATGCAGACCAAGCACGGCGAGGCCTAGGAAAATCAGTATAGTCAATGCTGCCAGCAATGAAGATTGATAGCTGGATGGGATATGCGCATAATTGGTCAGGCTCAAGAAACTCACCGGCAACAGGCTGAATGAAATTAGCCAGATTACTTCGTGCATATAGTCTGAGGTCGAGCATAAATAGGCCGCACTCAAGGCAAATACAGTTGACACCAACCAAAGACCCAAATATTGGCCCAATATAAAACCTAGTATCGTCTTGCCCTGCCCGCGCTGGTTGGGTAAATTTGGTGCTAGTAATAGCAAACCTTGCTCTTCCCGGCGTTGAGAAACGCAGCTGCGCACAACAGCGGCGTAGATAGGCGGTAGCATGATAAAAGAGACCAAGGCAGCCAAATATGCCACCGAATGATCAAGCGCTTGATTCTTCGAGGCATCGTGAAAGTAAAACACGAAGTAGATGCTCAAACCTGCACTCATTACTACTACCGGGATAAAACTGCTCAACCAAAAAGCCTGTGAACCAATGGAGAATGCTATCAATTGCCCGACTTTTTCTGGTGCAGCACGCACCTTCTCCATACTTCGGCGTAAGAAGAAGTGATAGGGATTGAGGAACTTCAAGGAATACGCACTCATGCCTGCTTCTTCACCACGCATGTACATTATCATCGTAGGAATGCTATCGGCTACTTTGAAAAGCTCATCACCACGCACAGAAAACACCCAGCGTAGAATCAGCGCGGTCAGCGAAAATCCAGCGATCACCAGCAACACAGGCTGATTCCAGTCTAGCTGCATGGGCAAGGTACTGCTATTTCGAAATAACCAAGCTGGAAGCTGTGTAAGCACTATGAGCAGTATGATTACCAGCTTATTGCGAAGAGTAGCAACGTACACCAGCATGGCGATAACGCCAAAGAACCATCCCTGGAAAAACTTCCCATGCATGCGCAATACCCAAGGAAACAACAATGGAATGAGTAAAATAGGCAGTGCAAGCGCAGTCTGCATACGCCGTTTCATGTGCGGAACCAAGTTGGCGCAAGTGGGCGTATATTGCGTGGCGATACTGGGTATCAGGAAAATAAACCAAAAAAATAAAATCGTCAGCAACACTGACCCTAGTCCGTTGACGCATGTCTTTATGATGGCCGTCGCACTGGGTTCGTATCCGGTGACAGAAAGCAGCTCAACGAATGGAATCAAACAAATCAATGCCAGGATGAAGTAGGCAGATTTAAGACTGCCTGCATTGATGCGTCCATAGACGGGTTGCATCCATATTGAAATAATGGCCTTCATATTATTCTTTCTCAGTTCTCATCAACCAGTGAATGGGAATGTGCCAGGCATGGTGGTACAGGCGCTTATTCACCGAGAATTTCAGCATGTCATTTCTATGAACAAGTCTTCCAGGCTGAGCTTATCGATACGGACATCCTGACGTGCTTCCAGTGCATGCAATTGTTCATGGCTGAATTGCGCCAGCAGCTTGCCCTCACCGCTTGCATTTCCAGTCTGACGCAATACTTTTACAGGCTGCAGTTGCCGCAATACGTTAGATGGCCCATTGATACGCACTGTATTGTCCATCATGTCATCAAGTGATTGTTGATGAACAATTTGCCCGTCGCTGAGAAAAGCGACATCCATCGCCACCCTTTCAAGATCAGAAAGAATATGGGTAGAGAACACGATGGTGGTCTGCTTTTCAATGACGCGGTCTATGAGTTCGCGCAAAAATTCACGGCGGCCTGCCGGGTCAAGGCTGGACACTGGCTCATCCAGGATAAGCAACTCAGGATCATGGGCCAGTGCGCGGATGATGGACAGGCGCTGCTTTTGACCTACCGAGAGTTTGTTGATGGCCTTGTCATAAGGCAGCTCCCAGGCTTGCATCAGTGACTGAACCTTGTTGTCGTTCCAGCGTGGGTATAGCAGCTGGAAGTAGGCCAGCATCTGCCTTGCCGTCAGCCATTCAAACAGGTCACTGCGCTGTGGTACATAGGCTATCCTGGCCCTGGTCTCTGCACTGAGTTGCCCTGCTGCTTCACCATACAGACTGGACTTGCCGCCATCGATATCACGCAAACCCAGCAGACATTCTATCAATGTCGATTTGCCTGCACCATTGCGGCCCAGCAGGCCGACAATACTACCGGGTGTAATCTGCCAGTCGAGATTTTTCAACACAGCTTGCCCGCTGAAGGATTTATTCAGACGCTGGATATGCACGGGTGCAATTAACTGAGCTTGCATGCTTATTTTCCTTTAAGAATACTGGTCAAGAGTGTGATGACTGCGCTGGAGTCAAGTTCGAGCTGGCTGGCTTCAAGTGCGATACGCTCAAGGCTGGGGCGCAATAATTCCAGCCTCGATGCAAGATCAGAATGGCCGCTGGCCTGTGCCGCGACTTCCATGCCCAGCCCACGGCGGCGTACCAGCAAACCTTCTGCTTCGAGCATGCTGTAAGCCTTGGATACCGTCATGGGATTGACACCAAGCCCGGTGGCGACATCACGCACCGAGGGCATGGCATCACCCGCAGCAATTTGCCCACCCGCCTGCAGGCGTCGCAATTGCTCTATCAACTGGCGATAGATAGGTTCACTACTCCCTGTCACCACCTGGAATATCTCTGCCCCCAACTGGCGCGGGCTGGCTGGCGCACTCATGATGCATGTTCCATGGTCTAGCCTTTCATTGTCTGGCTTTCATTACATTCAATTGACGTAGCCATATTTCTTATCTATTACCGACTAATACAGCATCACCACGTGTATTAATATAGTAATACAGTGGTTTTTTAATTTCAAGCGTTTTTTTTGAAATGGAATGAAGGGGGAAATAGTAATGACAAGCACGCCGCGGCAAAAAACAGGCGCAAAAAAAACGCCAGCAAAGCTGGCGTCTTAATAGTCAAGTTGTCCAAATACTGCGATGCTGCGGGCAGGAATCAGAATTGATGCCCGCCCTGATGATGTTTTTCTTTATGCAATCAGATTGCCAGTCGAGATAGTACCTATCGTACCCGTCAATTGCACAAAGAAGTCAGTATCATCAAAATGGGTGACATCTGTACCAGTGTTCTGGACCAGATAAGTACCCGCTGCTGTACCTGTTTGTATCGTGATCAGGTAAGCCTGGCTAGTACTGTTAAAAACGACAGCAAGACCTGCGGCAATCGTGGTCAGGTAGTTGCCCGTATCGGCATTACCAATGATGTAGGAACCCACAATCGACGCATTGACACCAGTCTTGAAGTAGTCAGTGCCTGTCGAGTTGAAGTTGCCGACGATGTCTACCTGTGTCCTGTTCGACATATTGGCACCGGTTTCTATCAGCGTTTCAGAACCTGCGCCGGAGAACTGCAGGTTGATGGTATCCACCGCCGCACCACCTGTGATGGTCGTGGAAGAGGAGCTGGAACCCAGCAGGTTCAGGGTCTGGCCGCCAGTACCCAGGATAATGGTGTTATCGCCTGTGCTCTTCGTATAGTTCAGGGTCACGCCCGCACCATCCTGGTTGGTGATGCTGCTTGTACCTGTACTGCCCGCCACGCTGATGGTTTCGATACCTGCGATCTTGGTGGTGAAGTCCAGGTTCTGGGTGTTGGTGGTGCCGACATTGAGAATGTCTATACCATTGCCGCCATCTATCGTGGTCAGGAAGTTGATGACCTGGTTGGCAGTGAAATTAAACACATCCGTACCGGTACCGCCAATGACACTGACAGCCACGTTGGCTGAGGTGAAGTTATTGGTGCCGTTGGCCAGGTTGTACTTTTCTACGCTGCTAAAGGCGTTAACCGTACCAGCAGTCGTCAGGTTGATGGTCTCGGTTCCTGAAGCATTGACGGTGCCGGTAAATTGCGCCATCTGCGCTGCGGTCATGGTGATGTTGGCATTATTGGTCACGGTCAGGTTTTCAAAGCCCGTGACAGTGGCATTGCTGATATCTGGTATGGACGAGAAGAACGCCAGACTGTCTGTACCAGTATTCCCAGCGGTATAAGTACCGAGGATGGTCACGCCATTCAGGGCCAGGCTATTGTTACCATTGCCCAATGCCGCTGTGCTGGAAACCGTGGCATTGATCGTGATATTGTCGTTACCTGTACCGCCCGTATAGTCAACGCCCGCAGTGGCAGAGTTCATGTTGACGGTATTGGTACCGGTGGCGCTGCCTTTGACAGTTGCAGTACTTGTCAGGGCATTGGCTGTCCAGGTAAAGCCACCGAGGGTAATGCCGCTGGCATCGACATTAATCAGCGAGGTGCTGGTGGCTGGCATGGTCAGGCCTGCATTACCGCTGACATAGATGTTCTTGACCGAGCTACCGAGTATGGTCAGCGTGTCATTGAAAAGACCTGTCGGTGTGGCCTGGCCATCGACGGTGGTGATGTTGAAAGTCTCGACGCCGGATGCCGTAATACCCGTGGTGGCAAAGGCAACGGCAGTAGTACTGGCATCTGTCAGTACCAGGTTGACGATATCGTTAACACCACCGGCAAATGCCGCATTGGAAAAGGTCATGGCGGTACTGGAACCCGTCAGTGTCACCGTGCTATTGCTGGCCAGGTTGCTCAAGGTCAGCCCGTTGGCACCAGCGCCCAGAGTGATGTCGGTATAGTTACCCAGGGTTTGTACATCAACGGTCTGGGTGGTGCCGCTGGTCAGACGCAATTTTTCAAAACCTGTCACATTGCCGGCGAAAGTACCCGAACCAGAGGCAACAGCAGCATAGGCTGCTGACAGCACGATGGTGTCAGTACCCAGGCCGCCATTGATCACGATAGGCAACAAGGCAGTGTTAGGGATGAAGGTGTCATTGCCTGAGCCACCGTTGATGGTAGTGAAGCCAGCAGACGTATTGTAGGTGATGGTATTGGTACCATTCGCCAGATTCAATACCTTGAGGTTGCTGAGCGTGCCGCCCGTGCTGCCATTGTTGATGCTGACTGTGCCTGCCGTGGTCAGGGTCAGTATGTCAGTGTCTGCAGCATTACCGGCGATGGTCGTACCATTGAGACCAGGGATGGTAGACATGAAGATGTCGTTGGTCGTCGCCGTACCGTTGTAAGTACCGCCCGTAGTAACTGAAACCGCATTGGCAATGCCAAAATCACTGACAAAGATAGTACCTGTTGTGCCACCCAGTTTGACGATGAAATCGCTGGCATCAACTGTCCCGACACTGCCGCCAATATTCTGGAAGGCATAAACGCCCGCCGCAGTACCGCTGTTAACGGTGATGGTATAAGCCTGACCTGTAATTGCCAGGCTGGAGCCCGCTGCAGTTGCCGCTGTTGCGATGGCTGCGGCCAGGCTGCTGCTGTCAGCATTGGCAATAGTCAGATTAAACAATGAAGTTGGCAAAACACCGGTAGCAAAAATGTCTGCACCTGCCGCCTTGAAATTATTAACTGTATCAATGGCAGCGATGTTTGAGCCAAGCGCGATGACATCTGCACCAGTTGCAGTGGTAGACAAATTGATGGTATCCGCACCAGAACCGCCAGTGATAGTGCTTGCACCTGTTCCTGTGCCCAGAATATTGAGGGTCTGGCCACCAGAACCGAGCGTGATGTTATTGATGGCAGTAGCAGCAGACTTGGTGAAGTTCAGGGTCACGCCTGCGCCATTCTCGTTTGTCACTGTCCAGGTTGGCGTAGTACCGCCAGTGACATTGATGACTTCTACATTGCTGACTTTGGCAGACAGGTCAAGAGCCGCTGCCACAGCACCAACATTGAGGGTATCTGTACCAGCACCGCCATTGATGGTTGCGGCAGCAGCGATAATGGCTGAGCTCGCAGTGATGGTGTCATTACCCGTGCCACCCGTTACAGAAACCAGGCCTGTCGCCGCGGTAAAGGTATTGCCGCCATTTGCCAGTACATAATTTTCTACATTGCTATTGCCAGTAATACTGCCGGCAGTCGTGATGTTGACTGTTTCTGTCCCTGCGGCAGTGAAGGTGGTAAAACCGGCAAATTGTGCCGCTGTCATGGTGACAGACGCGTTATTGTTAATATTGACGGTTTCAAAACCACTGACATTGGCCGCGCTGATATTGCTGCCATTGAACAGGTACAAGGTATCCGACGTCCCCGAACCAGCCACAAAGGTGCCTGTATAAGTCTTGCCTTCCATGACCAGGGTATTGGTGCCTGTCCCCAGATTGATATTGCCAGCGAGCATGGAGTTGCCACTATTCGCCAGATCAACATAATCATTGCCTGAGCCGCCATTGACGGTGGTAATGCCAGAATTTGCAACCGTGAAGAAAACAACATTGGCAGCGCTACTGTCCATCGTCAGTGTCTTGATATTGGTGATGGTATTGCCACTACCAATATTCACCGTGCCACCACCAGAGATGGTGATAGTGTCAGAGTCACCGCTGTTACCATTGACGGTAGTGCCGACCAGAGACGCGACATTGCCGGTGAAATTTTCATTGAGGCCAGCTGCGCCATTGAATGTACCGCCTGCAGTCAGGGCAGTACCATTGGCGGCCTGACCACCGCCATTCGATGGGCTGGTGCCTATGGTGCCGGCAATGGCTGCACCGCTGCCAGTTACCGTCACCGCACCGGAAGTCGTCGTGTTATTGATACCACCACCCGTCGCGTTGGAAGCTGATGTCACGTCGTAGACCAATATGCCACCGGTAATGGAGATGTAGGACAGATCAATATTATTCACACCCGCCACATCATCCACAATCGTCAATTGATGCGGACCAACGCCAGCAAAGGTCAGTACCGGACCAGACAGATTCAATGCAGCACGCGCAGCGATCAAAGCAGCATACTGGCTCGCAGTAATGACGACTGCAGAATTGCTGACAATGTTTTCAATACCAGACAAAGTTGCACCAGCCAGATTGATCGCACCGTAAGTGACCAGTGTATCGTTACCTGTACCCAGGTTGA